>JAYEMY010000333.1:0-1836 GCA_034718455.1 Thermodesulfobacteriota bacterium | reverse complement strand
CGACATCAATATCTGCAACAGGCCATGGTTCAAGACTTATAGTTTTTCGATGGCCAAGAAGCTGCCATAGTTCGTCTGTTATGTGCGGTACCATTGGAAAGAGCAAAATCAACACTGCTTCCATGGTCTCTCTCAGTATGGCCCAATCCCCCGGTTGGTCAATTTCAGGGGTTCCATACCGGTTGAGGTAGGCCATTGCTTCATTGATCAACTCCATGACCGCGCTGATGGCCGTATTGAAATGAAAGCGCTGTTCAATATCTTCGGTAACTTTCAGAATTGTCTGGTGTGTTTTTTGTCTGAGGGTCTTAGTGGCCTTTGTCCCCTGGATCAGGGTCTCTTTGTCAGTACTTGCGGAGGTCAAACCCTTAAGATTTTCCGTGATCAGACGCCAGATCCGGTACAAAAACCTGTGAGCACCTTCAACTCCCTGATCACTCCACTCAAGGTCCCTTTCCGGCGGAGAAGCAAAGAGGATGAAAAGACGAATCGTATCGACTCCGTAAGTATTGATCATCTTATCCGGGTCAACCACATTCCCCTTGGATTTGGACATCTTTGCACCGTCCTTGAGGACCATGCCTTGAGTCAGGAGATTTGTAAAAGGCTCATCTGCCGAAAGCCATCCGAAATCCCGCAGGGCCTTGGTGAAAAATCTTGCATACAGGAGATGCAGTATGGCGTGTTCAATTCCACCGATATACTGGTTTACAGGGAGCCATTTATCCACCCTGTTCCGATCCAGGGGGACAGAGGTTTCATCAGGGCATGTGTATCTCGCAAAATACCAGGATGACTCCACAAAGGTATCCATTGTGTCGGATTCCCGCCGGGCAGGTCCTCCGCACTTGGGGCAGGTTGTAGACCAGAAACTCTCAAGGCCGGAAAGGGGAGACCGGCCCTGCTCGTCCAGCCGGGCGTCCAGGGGTAGGATCACAGGCAGATCTTGCTTCCTGACCGGTACGATCCCACATGTATCGCAATGGACCATGGGAATGGGCGCTCCCCAATAGCGCTGTCTGGATATGCCCCAGTCCCTCAGGCGATAGCTGATTTTTTGATTCCCAAGGCCCTGGGTCTCCAGGTGTCTGATTATGACATCCTTGGCCTGTTCGTTCTCCATGCCATCAAAAGGACCGGAGTTCACAAGGGTGCCGGGGCCCTCCCATGCCTCTTTCATGGTCTCGGACTTCAGGTTTTTCCCCTCTGGTTGAATTACTACCTTTATAGGTAACTTGTATTCCCTGGCAAACTCAAAGTCCCTCTGGTCATGAGCAGGGACAGCCATCACGGCCCCGGTGCCATATTCCATTAACACGAAATTGGCAATATAGACCGGGATGCTTTCACCGGTTAGCGGATGCTTGACATAGGTCCCGGTGAATACACCCTCCTTGGATTTGGTGATTTGGTGATTGAATGATTTGGTGATTTGGTGATTTGTCTTTCTCTTGAAGGTATTTTGCTCCAATGGTCTATAAATGCCTTTACTTCTTCTTCCTGACCTGTGCCCATACAGAGTTTCAGGGCCATAGGGTGTTCCGGTGACAGGCTCATGAAGGTTGCACCCAACAGGGTATCCGGTCTGGTAGTAAACACCCTGATTTTGCCATCCTTTCCTGCCGGCGGGAATATAATCTCCGCCCCCACACTGCGACCGATCCAGTTGCGCTGCATTGTGAGGACTTTTTCAGGCCATCCAGTCAGCTTGTCGCATCCTTCCAGGAGTTCTTGAGTGTAGTCAGTGATCTTAAAAAACCACCCATCCAGTTCTTTTTCCACTACCTCTGTATCACACCGCCAGCACTTGCCGTCCTCTACCTGCTCGTTGGCAAG
>JAYEMY010000332.1:0-7858 GCA_034718455.1 Thermodesulfobacteriota bacterium | reverse complement strand
TCAAAAATACAAACTCTTTTCTAATTTCCTTTATCTCATACACAAGTCTATTAGTCTTTAATCCAGGTTTTTTGCCATATTCACGGGCTATCCTCCATTGTTCTCGCCAGCATACAGTTCAGATGATGTGATATTGTTATTTCCCTTATCTCTCTTATAGTCAAAAGAAGCCTTCTTTACCACGCAGGACAAACAAAGTTCATAAAAAAGTACAGGGTCCTCCTTTTGGTCAATGATTGAGCATACTTTGTTTTTGAGATCAGAGATTGTCCTTTTGTGCAACCGGCATTCAAAAACGCTGTAATTAGCCCGTACGCCATATCCCTTTAATACCTTGAATAGCCTATTTCTGCGGCGGTCTGAAACGATGTCATGGGTCAAGAGGTTTATGTTCATCCTTCTTAATATTTGCAGAACTTTGAGCCAACATCTTCAGCATAGCCATACTTTGCTGTGTTTCCTCGAAGACACGAATATCTTGAACTACCACCTTCGCTTCTCCATTATAAGTAATAATCATGGTATCTTGATTTGCTGAAAGGTTAGTTCTTTGGTATGACCAGTGGACACAGTAATTGATAGCAAAAGCCAGAGCTTTAAAGAAAAACGAGCGGAAAAATGAATTATAAAAAACCAAAGCGGATGTTTGAAGACTCAGGGGTAGTTGATCCCAGAATGTCGTACCATGTTGAGTTGGAGAATGTGGTTAATACAAAACATCAGGATATTAAAACCATGATTGACCTGGGAAGGTACTTCTCCATATTTGCTCCCAGACAGAGCGGCAAGACTACTTTTTTTGAATGTCTTTCCTCTGAGCTTGAAAAAGATCAGACATACACGGCCATCCTTCTCAGTTTTCAGGATTATAAAAACCTCCAGTCAAACAGATTTTATCAATTAATTCAGAAAGATATATACAACCAACTGACAAACAGATTGAATGCTGTAAACTGCCCGAAACTGGATGCTATAAAAGCGTACTTAGATTCCCATAACCTGACCGATCATATCTGTTTTCGTGAACTATTTGAGGATTTAAACCGTATAATTGAATTCAAGAAAATTGTCATCTTCATAGACGAATTTGATGGCATCCCCATAGACGAATTGGAGAATTTTCTGACAACCTTAAGAGAGCTTTATCAAAGATACAAAAAGCAGACCGATAAAGCCCTTTACTCTGTGGGACTGGTGGGCATCCGTAACATAACCAAACTAATCGTTGGCGGTGTCTCCCCTTTCAATATTGCCGACCAGGTAAAACTTCCGCCTTTCACTCTAAAGAACGTCCGTGACCTCTATAGCCAGTATACAGAAGAAACCAACCAGCCCTTTACTGAAGATGCAGTAAAAAAAGTATTTGATGAGACAGCCGGCCAGCCCTGGCTGGTAAACCGTCTTGGCACCATTCTAACAGTTGATATAAAACCTGAGACTGCCGATCCAATTACAGCAGACGATGTGGAAAAAGCCACAGACATTCTTCTGTACGAAGAAAACAGCCATTTTGATAATATCACTGAAAAGGCCAAACAATACAAAGAGACTTTTATAGACATTGTTTTTAACGGCGTTGAATACATCCCTGGCGATGAGGAGCAATCCCTTCTTTTGACACATGGTTTGATCAAGGCGGAAGGAAAAAATATTAGGGTAAGCAGCACTATCTATAAGAAAAGGTTCGCGATGACCTTTTTTCGGGATGTTGCAGGAAAAGTTGATGTATCCTTTGTGCGTTATTATCTGCCCGATGGAAATCTTAACATGGAGAGGATATTGATTGATTTTGAAAAATACATCGCTCAGATAGGCGCGGCCGCGTTTTATTCTACAAACAAACCAATGGAGGTAACAGGCAAGTTTCAGCTCACGGCATGGCTTTATCAGTTTGTCTCTGAAGGAACGGGTGAGTTATATTACGAAAGCAGGACAGGACTTGGAATCATGGATATCATGCTCATCTACAAGAGTAACAAATATATCATAGAGACAAAGGTGAAGAGGTATTCAGGAACTGTTGACGAAGCATTGGAGCAGCTCGCGGAAAAGTATCTTCTACCTGAAAAAGTCAGCCATGGCTATATAGTTATATTTGATCCAAAAACCAGAGTGGGTGAGTTATGCACACCGCAAAAACACATACTTGAGGGAAAAAAGATATTGAGCTTTAACATCGGGATAGGAAGATAGAAGAGCTAAGAGACTCTCTCCGGGACCCGGTTGCTTCAAACATCGGTATATTCCAGGGTTAATAGCAGTTTTTACTCATGTTGAAAAGCGGATATCCGTCCGCTTCTTCGAGTTCAAATTTTTGGATCTGTGCGGTTAGCTATTTCACCGCAGAGGCGCAAAGTTCGCAGAGGTTACTTCTTTTGTAAGCGTTCACAGGGCACCGCATATGTTTTGTTGTCTGGCACTTGAAGTACAGGGAGTACGTCTGCGTACCCTCCGCCTCGCATCTGCAGCACCTTGTCAACGCTTACAGTTCGGTGGGTTGCGGTAAAACGGGCATTGTAATCCCGTGAACGGTTACAATTTAAGAAAGGTCCTCTGACAGCAAAAAACTCCGAAAGGCATGAGCAAGAGGTGAAAGAACCCGCTGATTATGCCATATCAGATAGAACTGCCTTTTAAGTTGGACTCCTTGCAGGACAGGGGCGTGTAACAAGCCGTGCTCCAGATCGTCCGTCACGGCACGCCGGGAAATAATGGAGCACCCAAGCCCTGCCCTTACCGCCTGGCGGATTGCTTCAGTACTACCCATCTCTGCCACAATTTGAAGGTCGCTGAGCTGCAAATTTCCCGCAGCCTGCAGGGCACGCTCCGTGGCCAAACGCGTGCCAGACCCCTTTTCTCTTAAAACAAAGGGCTCAGACGCAAGATCATCTATAGACGCCTGCCTGCAATCAGCAAGGCGGTGACCCGGTGGTACGATCAGGACCATGTCATCGTGAAAGCAGGGTTCAAAGCTAAGGCCTTTTTTTTGGACAACAGCCCCTACCATCCCGAGTTCCAGTTCACCATTGGCAACAGCAGCAACGATTGCGGCCGTATCCGATATACGCAATATCACCTTGATGTTGGGGCGCTCAGCCTTGAATCGACCGATCACACTTGGAAGAATATACTGCCCTGGGATATTACTGCCTCCAAGGTCCAGGCTGCCCTTTTCCTGCCCTAAAAACATTACAATTTCCCGTTCAGCCTGGAGATTAAGTCTTAATATTTGACGCGCAAAAGGATAAAGAACCTCGCCGGCCTTGGTCGGCGTTACATCTTTCCCGCTTCGGTCGAACAATCGAACGTCCAAAGTCTCTTCCAGGACCCGGATGTGACCGCTTATTGTCGGCTGGGTGAGGTGGACCTCGTGGGTTGCCCGGCTGAAGCTGCGATTTTCCCACACAGCCAAAAAGACCTGGAGCTGACGTATTTCTATCATACTCTTCCTTCCGGCAAGGGCCTGGGTTCTCCCAGCATCTTTGCCAATGCTGTTATGCGGGAAGTGTGCTCCAGACATTCCATGAGCTCAAAGGCCTTACAAAGACTCGGCCCCCTGGTGACAGCCCCATGATGGGCAAGGATCTGGGCAGGTCCTTTATGCAATGCATCCACAACCACACGGGCCAAAGCCTCGGTGCCGGGCATTTCAAAGGGCACAATAGTCACATCTCCAAGAAACATCTTGCCCTCAATCAGCAAATGGGGCAACAATTCATTACCTGACAGGCTGAGCGCCAGAGTCCATGGAGGATGGGTATGCACTACTGCCGTGGCCCCCAGGTCCTGCCGGTAGATTGCCATGTGCATGACCAGTTCTGAAGAGGGACGGCCCAACCCCTTAAGGACATGCCCTTCAGAATCCACCACAACCAGGTCCGCCTCATTCAAAAAGCCCTTGTGCACACCGCTGGGAGTTATAAGAATGTCCCCTCCGGAAAGTCGGACGCTTACATTTCCATCTGCAGCGGCAATCAAGCCCTTATTATATAATTGCCTGCATACCTTTATCAACTCAGGCCGCAGATCACTGTCTTTCTGTATTGTCAACTACTGAACTCCTGCTTTATGGTGACATCTTTCTTTATTCTATCCAGAGTAGATGCCAGTGCAGTAATAACATATTCCCTGGTACTTCCGGCAAGTCCGAGAAGCATGATATCTTCTCCCACGCCAAGTCTTCCCTCTTGTATGTCAGCCTCAGCCGCCATAATACCAGGGAGTTTTCGCGTATCGGCCAGTATCCGGGACAACTTCCCCAAATCCGCTTTTACCTCAATTGATTTAACAGGTCTTCCGTCCCTGCTGGAATTTCGCACAATCCCATTGTGGATCAAGACCATCCCCGCATCACCGTTTGCTCTTTTTTTGAGCTTAGCCACAAATTCAATCAGATCCATAATAAGCCGTACGCTGCTCTCCACCGCTGGTTGCAAGATAGACAAAAAACAATTAACATTAAGGTCATTTCCTTTTGTTAATTCAAAATTAAAAATTGTGTCTGATCGGTCTTTCCGTTCAGCACTGATGAATGATGAATATGGAGGACTATTAACATGCCCATTCATGAATTTAGGTGTTTGAATTGTGACTACATATTTGAACTCCTCATTATGAGCAAAAATGAGATGGACTCAGTTTCGTGCCCCAAATGCGAGAGTTCCAATGTCGGCAAGCTCATGAGTGTTGCCAATGTTGCTGTAGATAAACGCCTAAGCAGTGCTTCCCGACGTCGACCTCCTGTGGAGCATCACACGTGTGATACCGGCTCATGCGATACAATCGAACTACCAGGATATGAAAGGTAAGGACAGGCCTTACCTTAATAAAAAAGGCCGAGCTTTTTGCCCGGCCTTATATTGTTCCTCGCTCAATCACCATCAATCCGCCGCAACCCGTCTGCGCTCTTTTTCTTCGTAGAACACCTTGCCCGTACCGGCAGGTATAAGGCGTCCCATGATTACGTTTTCTTTCAGCCCTCTCAGGTAGTCCTCCTTTCCGGCTATAGAGGCCTCGGTCAGGACCTTGGTAGTCTCCTGGAAAGATGCTGCTGAAATAAAGCTATCTGTGCTGAGAGACGCCCTGGTAATACCAAGAAGCAGGGGTTCAGCCGAAGCAGGCTCGCCTCCTTCTTCTGCCATTATCCGTTCATTTTCCTCCTCAAAACGGCGGCGCTCTACCTGCTCTCCAAACATAAATATACTATCTCCCACACCGGTAATCTTTACCTTGCGCAACATCTGCCGCACTATCACTTCGATGTGTTTATCATTAATCTTTACACCCTGGAGCCTGTATACCTCTTGAATCTCGCCCACCATATATCGGGCGAGATCCTTTATGCCTTTCACCCTGAGATAGTCATGGGGATCGATGACACCATCCATCAACGACTCACCGGCCCTGATATAATCTCCTTCATGGACCTTTATATACTTGCCCTTGGGTACTAGGTATTCCTTTGCGTCACCATATTCCGGAGTAATAACCACCCGCCTCTTGCTCTTAATATCCTTGCCGAAAGAAACCTCTCCGTCGATTTCTGTAATAACAGCATACTCCTTGGGCTTTCTTACTTCAAAGAGTTCGGCGATCCTCGGAAGACCCCCTGTAATATCCTTAGTCTTGGTGGTCTCTCTAGGAATTCTGGATAGAGGCTCTCCAGCCGCCACCTTATCTCCCTCATTGGCAGTGATAATGGCCCCTACCGGGAGCTGGTAGCGGGCCTCGCCTTTGCCCTTGGTCAGCTTTGAAGTGCGTCCTCTCTCGTCCTTTATGGAAATCCTGGGCTGATAATCTGCTGCACGGTACTGTATCACCACCCTGCTTGCCTTGCCGGTGACCGGATCCACCTTCTCCTTCATGGTGATTCCCTCAATGAGATCCCCGAACTTCACCACACCGGGCACCTCTGTGAGAATCGGTACAGTAAACGGGTCCCACTGGGCAAGCTTTTCCCCGGCATCTATCTCCTGGTCTTCCTCTACTACCAGTTCGGCACCATATATTACCGGAAATCGTTCCCTCTCACGTCCATCCGGGGCCACAATCACTATTTCTCCGTTTCGATTCAACACTACCAGCCGGTTAGCCAGATTTCGCACGGTATTCAACCTCTCAAAACGCACTGCACCAGATCCCCTTGAGCGAATTTCAGCCTGCTCCACCTTACCGCTGGCAGTACCACCAATATGGAAAGTCCGCATGGTAAGTTGTGTTCCCGGTTCCCCTATGGACTCTGCGGCTATAATACCGATTGCCTCCCCAATGGCCACAATGCCGCCACGGGCCAGATCTCTCCCGTAGCACTTGGCGCATACACCATAAGGAGACCTGCAGGTGAGCACAGATCGGATCTCAACATTGGGAATACCAGCCTCCTCGATCTTACGGACCCCTTCCTCGTCAATCTGCTCACCGGACTTGACAAGGACTTCTCCTGTCACAGGATCAACTATGTCCGTCAGGGCTACGCGCCCCAGTATACGCTCGCCCAGACGCTGGATGATCTCACCACCTTCCAACAAGTGGCCAATCTCTATACCGTCAATGGTTCCACAATCCTCCTCTGTTATGGTGGCGTCCTGAGCAACATCAACCAGACGCCGGGTAAGATAGCCGGAGTTAGCTGTCTTAAGGGCCGTATCAGCCAAACCCTTCCGTGCCCCGTGAGTGGATACAAAATACTCCAGCACACTCAAGCCCTCACGGAAATTTGCCTGAATTGGAGTCTCTATGATCTCACCTGACGGTTTAGCCATCAGGCCACGCATTCCTGCAAGCTGCCTGATCTGGTCCTTACTGCCCCTGGCGCCGGAATCAGCCATAATAAAAATAGGGTTAAAACTGGGAGTGGATATCGCCTTTCCGTCAGCCCCGCGGTGGTATTCTACTGAAATACCATCCATCATCTCTTTCGCCACCTCATCTGTGGCCCTGGTCCAGATATCAATCACCTTGTTATACTGTTCTCCGTCAGTAATCAGACCCTCAGAGTACTGATGCTGGACCTCTGACACCTCTTTCTGAGCCTTTTCAAGAATTTCCTCCTTACGCACAGGAATCATCATATGGTTTATGCCAACAGAAATCCCGGCCAGTGTGGCAAAACGATATCCCATGTCCTTGAGATGATCCGCCAGGATCACTGTCTTCTTGGCCCCTGCTATGCGGTAACTCTCATTAATAAGTCCGGCAAGATCCTTCTTACGCATAGTCTTATTAATAATAGAAAAGGGCACCTCATCGGGTAGAATATCCGAGAGAATTACCCTGCCCACGGTGGTCTCTGTCAGATCGCCTCGAATCCTGACCTTAATTCCGGCCTGCAGATGGACAACACCTCCCTCCCACGCAAGTAAGACCTCTTCCCTGGAATGAAATATCTTGCCTTCACCCTTTGCATTCAATCTGTCCCTGGTCATGTAATATATGCCAAGAACTATATCCTGAGTAGCCATGATGATAGGCTCTCCATGGGCAGGAGAAAGCACATTGTTGGTTGACATCATGAGTACCCTTGCTTCTGTCTGAGCCTCTACTGACAGGGGAACATGGACTGCCATCTGGTCCCCATCGAAGTCCGCATTGTATGCAACGCACACCAATGGATGGAGCTGAATGGCCTTACCTTCAACAAGTATGGGCTCAAAGGCTTGAATACCCAAACGGTGTAGAGTAGGAGCACGATTCAGAAAAATGGGGTGCTCCATGACAACTTCATCAAGGGCGTCCCATACCTCCGGGGCCTCCTTTTCCACCATTTTTTTGGCACTCTTGATAGTGGTAACAAGCCCCTTTTCTTCAAGTTTATTATAAATAAAGGGCTTAAAGAGTTCTATTGCCATCCGTTTTGGCA
>JAYEMY010000331.1:0-7876 GCA_034718455.1 Thermodesulfobacteriota bacterium | reverse complement strand
ATCATGGATTTTGGAATCATCAATGCCTTGGTACAAGTCCCCAAGGTCCCAAAGGACTTCTTCTGTTCCCAATTCCTTTATCATGTCATTATTCATATAAAAATTTCCTAACCCGGATAAACCGGAAAAGTGCCTAAAGTGAACTAAAGTTTTAAGTGCCTAAAATTGTAGAAAAAATGGATTGACGAAACAGGCCGCGAGAAAAAAAAGGATTTTAAATGACCCTAAAACTTTGAAGCTCCGTGCCTGGAAGAAAACAAAGCATATTTATAGGCCCCGGCATTCTCCAGCTTAATCCAGCGGTCACCGGAAAGGAAATACCACTGATGACCGTCAAACTTGGCGACAAGAGCGCCATGGTAGGACAACATTGTTTTAACTTCATCAGGAGTATATGGATTATCATATTCTCCTGTGATCTGCGCATCCTGACATGCAGTAAAAAGAAAAAGAAGGCTGACAACAATTAAAACCACACTTAACCGGCGCATATAATGCACATGGATATTCGAACAATTTTTCATAATAAGAATATTTTAGCAACCGTAATTTTTAAGTCAAGGGGCACATTTCAGCCGGCCAAAGGCTCTTAACTGTCAACCATGTCGGAAAGTGCTTTATGAGCATCCTGTATTTTTTTTCTCAACCTTGGCTTGTCCTTTGACTCCTTCACCAGTTTAAGGGCCTCCTGATAAACATGTAATGCCTTATCGAAAGTCCCATTTGTCATATAAGCATCGCCAAGATGTTCTGCTATAACCGGATCGCCAGGAACTAAATCCTGCGCCTTTTCGAGATATAAAACGGCCTGGTCATTCTTGCCCTTTTTGAAGTATACCCACCCCAGACTATCTGTTACATAACCATCATCCGGCTGCATAGAAAGCGCCTTTTTTATCAGAAGCTCGGCCTCGTCAAGATTAATCCCCTCTTCAGCATAGGTATACCCCAGGAAGTTAAGGGCTTCGACATAGTCTTCGCCTTTTTCAATGGCCTTCTTGGCACACTCTATGGCATGGTCTCTCTGCCCCAGCTTGTCCAAGACCATTGCAAGATGGAACAATAACTCCTTATCATCAGGGGTTGTATCCAGGGCATTACGAAGAATCTCCCTGGAATTATGCAGCCTGTTTGCCGCATCGTAGAGATTTGCAAGAGCAAGCACCCATTGTTTCGTATTGGGGCGATCTTTCAGGCTTTTTTCAATAAGATTTATCGCCTGATCGAGTTGTCCTTTTTCTTTAAGTAGGTATGCCCAGCGGATCCTTGCCTCCACGGCAAATTCATCATCCATGTGGATGGATTCGAGCATCTCTATGGCAGCATCAGGATCGCCTTTCTGCTCATAGGCAATTGCCATATAGTAAAGAATTTGACCCTGATCAGGGTAAGTATGAGCCATTTCTTTAAGAATAGACAATGCATTATCATGCTTTTTATGTTGAAGACATAGTATCGCGACACTAAACCCAATTGCAGGGTAGTTTTGTGCTGACCGCTTAAGCCAGCCAAACTCTAAAATTACCTCATCTACTTGTTTTTCTTCAATTAATAGCATCAGAAGCCGCTCTCGTGCCTCAAGGTTATCGGGCTTTTGAGCTAACAGCGCCTTGCAGGAATCAATGGATTTATCTATCTTCCCTTGCCTCCTGTAGACATCAGCCAGATCCATATACGCCATTATAAAGTGTGGATTCAGTCTTAATGCCTCGTTGAGATGTTCCTCGGCCTTTGAAAGATCATCGGCATCTCGACATATCCTTCCCAGATAATAATGTGTCATGAAAGATTGCCTTCCCTCCTGCATGGCAGCCCTTTCCATGATCTCAATCGCCTTTGGATACTGCTTAGCCTTAGCGTAAATAGTCCCGGTCAAAAACAGTGCTTCCTGGTTGTCAGGTTCATCACTTAGTACTTCCTCCAGAAGTCCTAATGCTTCGGCCACGCGATCTTCGTTGGCATAAATTCGGGCAAGCACAATCTTCATTTCCAGATTGTCGGTTTCAAGGGCAATGGCCTGTCCGGCCCATTGCTCAGCCTCCTGCATATTGCCTATGCAAACTGCCACTTTGGCCAAATCTTTCAGTATAGCTATGGATTCCGGATCATGGACCAGGGCACTTTTCAGGCAACTCGAAGCATCTGAAAGCCTGCCCGAAGACTTCTCCATAATTGCCTGAAGATAATAGGCATAGGCTGTACCACGGGAAGGATTCACCCTGGCCATGGCATTGGAGTTGGACGCCATCAGGACAATGACTGAAATGACAAAAAGTTTGATCCAAAAACGAAAAGGACTTGTAATCATGCGTCTTCAACACCCTCTGGATAAGAACCTAAATCCGGGATTCTTTTTTGAAGAAATACCCGCAACTTCTTTTTTAACCTGGCCTCTATTTGTCTTACTCTTTCTCTTGAAACCCCGAAAACCGTTCCGAGTTCCTGAAGTGTCTTGGGCTCCTCGGCTAAAAGCCGCTCCTCAAATATGACTCGTTCCTTTCCCTGAAGTTGTTCCTTAAAGGTTGCAAGATGGTTCTTGAGGCTGGCTCTTATCTCTTCCCTGGCTACACCGGCTTCAACTGTCGTCTCGTCAGTGGCGAAAAAATCCAGACATTTATCTTCAGAACCCTCCTTAATTGGGGCATCCATGGAAAGCTCCCATGACCCCATGCGCTGCTCCATGTCAATAACATCTTTCTCGGGGACGTTAAGACGGTCAGAAATGAGCTTTGGCACTGGTTCAAAGCCTAAAGCAAGAAGCCGGTTTTTCTCTTTACGAAGGTTATAAAAAAGTTTGCGCTGGACCTGGGTGGTTCCGATTTTGACTAAACGCCAATTATCCATAACGAACTTGAGTATATATGCTTTTATCCAGAAAGACGAGTAGTAGGAAAATTTTACACCTTTATACGGGTCAAACTTTTTCACTGCCTGCATCAGACCGATATTTCCCTCCTGAACAAGATCTAAAAAATTCTGCATCCAGAATTTCTGAAAATCCAAGGCTATTTTTACGACCAGCCTCAAATTTGCCGTCACGATCCTGGAAGCCAGCTTCGGATCTCGTGTCTCGTGGTAAGCCTTGGTGAGAAGCTTCTCTTCTTCTCTGCTCAACAAGGGGTACCGGCTGATTTCTGCAAAGTATTGCTGAAGAGGTTCAAAGGTTCCCTGAGGAACAAGGCTCCCTGGCTTATTCTTGAGCACCAAGGCGGAAATTTTATCCGGAGTCTTTTTGGATCTGCGTTTCTTTGTCATAAAGGATTACTATATTTTCACTAATCAATTCGAGCTAATACCCCAACATTTACATCGAGCATCTTGTCCTTTCCCATAAGCAGTTCAACGAGATTCAAAGCGAACTCGATAGCTGTACCCGGACCTTGACTCGTCACAAGAAGACCATCCCGGACCACCCGATCTTTTGAAAACCGGGCCTTCTGTATTGCATTTCTACATGTTGGATGACATGTGATGGTTTTTCCACAGGCAAGGCCGTATCGGTCAAGAACGGTCGGAGCAGCACATATTGCCCCGATAGCCCTGCCGGAACCCAGTTGTTTTTGAAGCATCTTTACTACTCTTTGGTCCTTGGCAAGGTTTTCTGTGCCGTCTAAACCACCTGGCAGGACTATCAAATCAAAGGCATCTTCTGTCACCTCATCAAGTAACTTATCAGGCAAAATCGCGACATTGCGTGCTGAACTGATTGATCCTTCAATTGTTCCTGCGGATACAACCTCCAGCCCTGCCCTCCTTAAGATATCAATAACAGCTATTGCCTCAAGCTCCTCAAAACCAGGTGCAAGAAGGACTAAAATACGTTTTTGTGACATACTGATCGCCTCGCTCAAATTCTATAAAAAGAATTGAAGAATTATAATCAAAAGAGTACATTCAATTGGCATCCTTCATTCTGTAGTTTACACTTTCAACATAGACAGATGCCCTTCAATCCCTCAATCCACAATAACAGATTAGATGACCATTCGGGTTATCGTCAAGCATACATTCTTAATGCATAGTATATTAATCAGTGAAAATTTCGCTGATTGCACTATTATATTGCACCATTCGCAAAATCGCTGCACATCTTGTCCTCTTGGGAGATTTCCTGTAGTCGTTTCCAGGAGTTGCCCGATGACTGTGTGTAAAATCATCTAACTATACTACAATAATATGAATTTTAAATTCAAAGACAAAAAAATACCAAAGGTTGCACTGATAGGACGCCCAAATGTGGGGAAATCTACACTTCTTAACCGGCTTACCCGAACAAGAGATGCACTGGTAGACTCGACTCCCGGGCTCACCAGAGACCGCCGCTATGCCGAGCTCAGATGGGAGGGTCTTGCAATGCAACTTATAGATACGGGCGGCATGGACAGGTCTCCCAACCTGGACCGCATATCCCAAATTGTCCATGAGCAAAGCTTAAAGGCAGTAGAAGAATCTGATCTGCTTTTGATAGTTCTGGATGTTAAAGAAGGCATCACTCCGGCAGACAGGGAAATTGTCGACGCATTACGTCCATATAAGAAACCATATTTAGTAATAATAAACAAGGTGGATAATCCTTCTCGCGAGCTTGATCTGGGTGAATTTTACGAATTAGGTGTGAACGAAGTCATTCCAGTCTCGGCTGAACACGGGAGGGGAGTGAATGCTCTTATGACAAGAGTGGTTGATGTGTTCAAGCACATGGACCTGCCATTAGAAGACAGTTCGGCAGACCTCGAAGGTTTAACTCAGGAATCCAAAGAACAACTGGTAAAAGTAGCGCTAATCGGCAGACCAAACACTGGAAAATCCTCCCTACTTAATAGGCTGGTGGGAGAGCCTCGCATGATTGTTACCGATGTGCCTGGCACTACAAGAGATGCCATCGACACACTTCTTCAGCGACCCGGAAGAAAGGACGTTCTGCTTACTGATACCGCAGGCATAAGGCGAAAGGCCAGGGTCAGTGATAAAATAGAAAAATTCAGTATTATTAAGGCCATTAATATTATTAAGGCCTGTGACATTGTGCTTATTGTAATGGATATTTCAGAAGGAATTACAGATCAGGATAAACGGCTGATCGGCTACACGGAAAGATATGGACGGGCATGTATTACCCTGTTCAACAAATGTGACCTTATCCAGCAAGACCAGCCATTAGTGAAATTAAGATCAGGGGAGCTGGAGCGGGCAAAGCGGTTTATTCCTTATTCTCCTCACCTAAACATCTCAGCACTTACAGGGAAGCGTGTCAACCGGATTTTGCCCTTGATAGACAATGTCTATGTTGATTTTAATGCATTAATTAATACGGGCACCGTCAACAGTGTCCTGCAAAAGGCATTAGCAAAAAGAACTCCTCCTGTCTCCAGAGGACACTACTTGAAACTCTACTATACGACGCAGGTAGCAACGAAACCGCCAACTTTCCTCCTGTTTGCGAACTACCCTGACGTCATACCATCTCAATATAAACGATTCCTGGCAAACCAGTTTCGAGAGCAACTGGGTCTGAAGCAAACTCCTATTCGAATACTTTTCCGTAAGAGAGAGAGGCGTTAGTTCACTTTAGGCACTTTTTTGGATAATGCTATATCAATAAGTTGATCAAGTAGTTTGCTAAAGGAAATTCCCGCTGCATTCGCGGCTTGGGGGAAAAGGCTGGTCGGAGTCATCCCGGGAATTGTGTTGGTTTCCAAAACGAATATTTTACCGGTGTCTGCAAGGATCATATCTGTACGACTATAGGCCCGAAGCTGTAAGGCTTTGTGAGCAGCAACGGCCATTGCCCGGGCTTTCTCAGATGCCTGCTTCGGTATATCTGCCGGGCAGATCTCCTTGGTGGCCCCAGGTAAGTACTTTGCATCGTAATCAAAAAATGAATAGCTCGAATCAGGGACAATTTCAATCACAGGAAGTGGTAAAAGCTCCTCAAGGCCCAGAATTCCTACTGTAATCTCCCGCCCCTGTGTGAATGATTCAACCAGGACCCTGTTATCCCATTGAAATGCTTCTTTTATGGCAGGACCAAGCTTGTTTTCATCCGTCACCTTTCTTATTCCCACGCTTGATCCTTGGGTGCAGGGCTTAACCATGAGTGGAATACCCAGGCGGTTCACGATTTGTTTTGTGTCCACTTTATCGCTGCAAAGGATGTGAATCCATGGAGGAGTGAGTATCCCTGCCTCCTGATAAATCACTTTGGCAATGTGTTTGTCCATGGCCAAGGCACTACCCAGAACTCCAGAGCCTTGATAAGGTAAACCAATGAGGTCCAAAAGACCCTGTATGGTCCCGTCTTCTCCATACCGGCCGTGAAGAAGTATAAAAGCAACATCCAGGCGTGGTGCGTCTCTGACAAGTAGGTCAAGATCCGTGGCTGGATCATAACGGGTGATATCGTATCGGCCTGGATCAAGGGCTTTTTCTACCTCTTGTGCCCCTGCAAAGGACACGTCTCTTTCAGCAGAACGACCTCCACACAGGAGTGCCAGTTGTATTTTATTTTTTTCTGACATGTTTGAATAGCTTGAAACGTATATGATTTTCCTTTTTTTGACAAGACATCCGAAATGATCAGGCAGGCCGTTGGGTCCCCACGCATTAGACGCAGAATTTACTCCTGTTTGAGCATTTTGGAAAATGCTCGTTTGAGAGTAATTGTTTACTCTCCGCCAGCTAAGAAGTATGAATGGTCATGCTTGACAGAGTCTCCGCTCAATATAAAGTAACTTGATAGTATATGCTCAAGTTTTCGAAAAATAGTTGGTCAGAAAAACAAGAATTTGGCATGATATTTGCTTTAGACTCAAATTTTCGAAAACTTGAGTATATGATTTTCCATTTTTTGACAGAATCAACAGGATAAATGAAAATCAGGCAAATCTTGTTCATACTGTCAGAGAAATCCCTCCACTGGTGGCTAATTTATTATGAAATACTGCTTCGGTCCGGTACCTTCGAGGCGCTTAGGCTTGTCTCTTGGGGTGGATATTCTTCCTCCCAAGACCTGCAATCTGAATTGCGTCTATTGTGAATTAGGGGGTACCAAGAGATACACATGTGAAAGGAATGAATACATACCTGCCGGACAGATAAGGGCTGAGCTTGAGGAAGTCTTGTGTTCTGAAAAGACGGCCTTTGATGTGCTCACTTTTACTGCATCAGGAGAGCCCACACTCCATACAGGCCTTGGAGAACTTCTGGCCTTTGCCAAGGAGCATACTGATAGACCTCTGGCAGTCATTACCAACTCCACTCTGCTCTCTGATTCGCAAGTGAGAGAGGAACTCTGCCATGCGGATATTGTGCTGCCCTCTCTTGATTCTGTGGTACTTGATTCTTTCAGAAGGATCAATCGTCCGGCCAAGTGCGTGGATCTCAAGACCATTTTAGACGGCTTAATAAAATTACGAAGGGAGTTTAAGGGAAAGATCTGGCTGGAGGTCCTTTTTGTCAGGGGGATTAATCATGGTACGGCTGAAATCAGTGGTCTTAAAGAGGTCTTAAAGTCTATCCAGCCTGACAAGATTCAGCTTAATACTGTAGTTCGTCCTCCGGTTGAGACCTGGGCCAATCCTCTATCAAAAAGGCAGATGGAGGAATTGAAGGAACAACTGGGTGAGAAGGCCGAGGTCATAGTAGATTATAAACATAGCATGGAGAAAGGGATCCAGCCGATTATTGAGGCTGAGATATTGGATACTTTGCACAGAAGGCCTCTCAGCATTGAAGACTTTCAGGAGGTGCTGGGCCTTGGAGCTGAATCTGTTCAGGAGATACTTAATCGAATGTACAGCTCCGGTCTGATAAAAACCGAGACATTTAATGACAAGCTTTTTTATCTTCCAGATGACAGGGCCGGTGTTTAGTTCAT
>JAYEMY010000330.1:0-7879 GCA_034718455.1 Thermodesulfobacteriota bacterium | reverse complement strand
GACAGCCAACAGCCTTTTTCGGGTTTCAAAGCACAATCCATTGAGAATACGCCTTTTGGTGCAACCTTGTCCGCGATTGAAACCCTGCAAAAGCCTGTCGGCTGCCAGGGAGTATGAACGGTTACCCAACAGGGTGGTGCTAATTTTAAACCCCAGTTGGGCCAATCGTTTTGCTCCACATTTGATGCGATAGGTTACTCCGAAAAAAATGTGACTTGAGCGATTAGCTATTAGCCGTTAGCCGTTAGCTTTTAGCTTAACAGTCCGTTTTCATACAATGTTTTCAGCTAATGGCTAGCATCCGTCTATGTTGAAAAAGTGTAAACTACAGAATGAAGGATGCCAAAAATTATTATCTTGAGCTAAAATCCAACGGCATTTTGTGGCAATAGGCCACCTATTTTCAATTTGATGTCAAGTACAGGACTTCCATTAACAGCATCAAGACCTTCAACATAGAGTGTTTTTCTTTCTATTTTTACTAATGTGACATCTTGAATTGCTATTTTGGAAAGCCTGTTAGGGGTGCGAGAAGCGAAAACTCCAACCGATTTTCCATCAAGCCCCCTATTAAATACCGATTTGACTGGTCCTGACTTGTGGAGATAATAAACAATAGTAATATATTTCTCATCTTCAAGTTTATACATAAAAATTTCCTGAAAAGAGAAAAGTATAATTCTGGATATTTTGTCGTCTCCGACCACACCGAACCCCGCAGGATTCTTATTTAAATTGTTTTTTACAATGCCAATCGTATAAATTTCAACTGGTTCAATATCTCCATACATACATCTTGTGCAAAAATAGGTATCATCAACAATGCACAGTTTATGTTTATCCGCCCATACTCCACATTTACTGCACTGATAAGTCTCTTTGTTCACTGTTCAGAGTTACCTTTCTGTGAAGGTTCAACGGTTACAAAAAAAGGGAATGGTCGGGGCGAGAGGATTTGAACCTCCGACCCTCTGCTCCCAAAGCAGATGCGCTGCCAGGCTGCGCTACGCCCCGATTAATTAGTGTCTGAACGAAAACCCACTCGAATGATTCGTTGGGTTTCGCCGCAGGCTCAACCTAACCTACAAGAAAACGGACTTTTCGTTCAGACACTAATTAACATCCTGTTTAACACAGAGATTAAAAGCCTTCAAGGACTTTGGATTTGGTATGGCGCTTCCTATTCTGTAGTTGCCTCAGTGTACCACTATGTTTATATATGACTGTTTGGCATCCTTTATTCATCAGTTTACACTTTTTTCGAAAAAGCGTGTATTGTTAAATTGAATGCCGATGTCGAAACTGGAAAAATGAAATTTGAAATTAGGTAACACGTCTATATCTTTAATGTTTTCCCTAATTTCTAATTTTACTGCCAAAACACAAGATCAATAAAGTATAAACTACTTTATGACTTGTCGTGAAGAATGCCGACTACTTTATGGCTAAAACTCGCAGAAAGAAATCCAGAAAACCACGTGTGTGGGGCTATCGTCCTCTGCTGGGAATCATACTTGGATCAGCCCTTGTGGTGTCCCTGGCAATTGGTAGTCTCATAATAGGATATATGCTTTTGGGTCTCCCCGAAATCTCAAGTCTTAAATCTTATAATCCTCCCATGGTCACTGAAGTGCTCGACTCGGACCATCGCCCCATCGCATACTGGTATAAGGAGAAAAGATGGCCTGTCCCAATTTCCCGAATGCCGGACAGGCTGGTACAAGCATTTCTGGCAGCTGAAGATGCCCGGTTTTACGAACATCCCGGCATTGATTTCATAGGAGTCATTCGGGCCATACTGAAAAATATGGAGGCGGGTGGAATAGTCCAGGGAGCGAGTACCATTACTCAACAGGTGACAAGATCCTTACTCCTTACCCGGGAAAAAAGTTGGTTGCGCAAGGTAAAAGAAGCCATCCTGGCCTGGCAAATTGATGCAGCACTCACAAAAGATGAAATACTGACCATATATTTGAATCAGATATATCTTGGACAAGGATCCTATGGAGTTGAAAGTGCTGCCAGGACCTACTTCGCAAAGCATGTAGATGACTTGAATCTCGCTGAATGCGCACTTTTTGCCGGCCTGCCCAAGGCCCCAAGCCGGTACGACCCGACAAAATATCTGGACCGTGCCAAGAGGCGTCAGGATTATGTTCTGAGACGGATGGTAGAGGAAGGCTATATTACTCCAGGGGAGGCGGAAGAGGCAAAAAAGGCTCCCATTTGTTTGAGAAAAGAGACCCTGGATCCTCCGCCCAGCACAAATTATTTCCTTGCTGAAGTAAGGAGGGAACTTGAAGCAAGGTATGGCAAGAAAAGGCTTCTGACAGACGGTCTTACCGTAACAACTACTCTCAAAAGAAATTGGCAGATCAAGGCCGATGAAGCAGTGCTTCAGGGTCTGGATAACTTACGCAAGAGGCATGCTAAAGATACCGAACTGAACCAGTCTGTTCAGGCGGCCCTTGTGGCAATCGAAGCAAAAACCGGTGCTGTTCAGGCCCTTTGGGGAGGCAAGGATTTCAATAAATCTCAATTCAACCTGGCAACCCAGGGCAGGATGCAGCCCGGATCCGCCTTTAAGGCAATAATCTATACAACAGCCCTATCCAAAGGACTTGTAGCCCCTAATACAATCGTTGTGGATGAACCGATTTCACTGCCCGGAGCGGATTCTCAAACCATGTGGGAACCAGAGAACTTCGACAAGACCTATATGGGCCCGATCACCATAAGGACGGCCTTCACGCACTCCCGTAATATCATTTCCGTGAAAATCGCGAGGGTAATCGGGTTGACCTCCATCCATAATATGGCAAGGCGTATGGGAATAGAGACACCCCTGGCAAATAATCTGTCTATTTCTCTGGGTTCTTCTGAAGTTAGTCCAATCGAGATGGTAAGAGCTTACAGCACCTTTCCTAATCTGGGTAAAAATGTTAAACCTCAATTTATTCAAGAAGTTAGAAATCGAAAAGGAGAAATAATAGAACAACTTGAGCCTGTTTTCAACGAAGCGGTTGACCCGGTAACTGCTTTTCAGATGGTCCATCTCCTCAGGGGAGTAATTCAGGATGGTAGTGGTCGCAATGCCAGGGCCCTTGGAATTCCGGCAGGTGGCAAGACCGGCACTACTGATAATTGTCGAGACGCGTGGTTCATTGGATTTACCCCTGAAGTAGTGGCTGCAGTGTGGGTCGGAAAAGAAGACAAAAAATCATTGGGCGAAAAAGAAACCGGGGGCAGAGTTGCATGCCCGATATGGACATCTTTCATGTCAGTAACAAAAGAAGAAATGATAAAACAGGATTTCAGCATGCCTCAGGAAATAGCAATGGTCCCGGTAGACCGGCAAACCGGCGAAATAATTATACCCAAGAAAGACAATGAAAAATCTTTTGTTTGGGAGGCAATGAGAGAGGATTTGTTGCCGCCTCTTCACCCTTCGTCTGGAAAATTCCGGCTCCCTTCCTGGTTAAAAAGACTTGACGACTTCCTTTTTTAATCTAAGTTGAGCCATTAGCTGTTAGCCTTTAGTTATTAGGTAAAAATTTTATATAAAAACGGACTGTTAAGCTGTAACCGTTCACACTCCCTGGCAGCCGACAGGCTTTTGCAGGGTTTCAACCGCGGACAAGGTTGCACCAAAAGGCGTATTCTCAACGGATTGTGCTTTGAAACCCGTAAAAGGCTGTTGGCTGTCAGTGGGGGGGAGTGAATGATTACGTTAAGCTAAAAGCTAATCGCTTAATTTAATCAAAAATGGACCCAATAATACAAAATCGAAATCAGCTCAAGCTCACTATTGTAGGCCCAGGGGCTATGGGTTGTCTTCTGGCCGCCATGCTTTACAAACAAGATTGCCCTGTTTCCATACTTGATTACAAGCCGGATCGCGCCGAGAGGCTCAAGAAGGCCGGAATACAGATTACGTCATCAAAAAAGGCGGTATGGACCGCTTTCCCGAACATTACCGCAGAACCCGGGTCTTTGAGTCCCCAGGACTGGGTGATAGTGTTTGTCAAGGCCGCCCAGACTGCGGATGCCGTAAGACGTATAGGTCCCATGATAGGACCTGAAACCCTGATTGTTTCTCTGCAAAACGGTATAGGGCATGAATCCACACTTTCTAAAACTGTAAAACCGGAACAGATTGCCCTAGGCGTAACATCACAGGGGGCGACTCTATTGAATGAAGGATATGTTCGCCATGCCGGGAGTGGTCCCACAACGCTTGGATTAATAATCCACAACCCTGAAGCCAAAGACAGGTTACTTTCTTTAGTGACTTTGCTGAACAACTCGGGATGGCCCTCTCAAATAGTTAAAGACATCTATCCTCATATATGGCGCAAGCTGATTGTCAATGTTGGGATAAACGCATTAACAGCCCTCTGCGGCATTACCAATGGTAAATTACCACAACATCCGGAATCCCTGCGACTTCAGGAACTTGCAGTTGCTGAGGCATGGACGTTGTCATTAAAGAAGGACATTGCCTTGGGCCTTTCACTTAAAGAAGCCCACAATATGGTTAATTCAGTGTGTAGGGCAACTGCGGAAAACAGGTCCTCCATGCTCCAGGATCGTATAAAAAACAGGCCCACTGAAATCGACTACATTAACGGATCCATTGCCGGGATGGGCAAAGAACTTGGAGTTGCGACCCCTGTAAACGAGGTCTTGACTCTTCTTGTGCGCCTGAATTCACGTCTGGGCTGGAAAAATTCGAAAAAACATTGACAATGCCGTAATTGTATTATTATAATATAATTATATCCAGGCTTTGGAAGCGATCAATTAAGTATAAGCTACCATGTTATGTATGGTCATTATTCAGATTTGACAAAAAAACGTGGCATTCATAGCTAGTAAAAATCCTTCTGCTTCCAAACGCTAAATATTCCTTTGCTGATATTAAACAATTAAATATAAAATACGTTACCTGTCTTGAGGTGGGCTGCTTTTTTCTGGTTTTAAAGCTAATCTGTCGTATCTTGCAGAGACGGTGCAACATTGCCTGTGGTCAAAATTCTGCAAAAAGCTATCCCTCTTCACGACGAACCACAAATTACATTTGATGTAGAGTAGTACGCAGTTAATTAAATCCCCCCAAAGGCGACTAGCTTAAGCCCGTTTTATAATACAATTGCTGTGTTTTTTTGGACTTTATTACAACTTGGAACTCTTCAAGAAATTTACGCCCGCAGACTTTTTTAATAATATGCAAACCCCGTAGAGGTGAAACCATGCCTAAAACATCAAAAACAAATAAAGCAAAAACAATAATTTTAGCTGATTTAAAAGGTAAGGGCATAGGTGAACTTCACAAAATAGCAAAAGACCTGAGCGTAGATTCTCCCAGCGGAATGCGTAAGCAGGAGATCATTTTTGCTATACTTAAGGCACAGACCGCCAATGGCGGTTCTGTGTATGGCGAGGGTGTGCTGGAGATACTTCAGGATGGATTTGGTTTCCTGCGCAGCCCGGACTACAATTACCTGCCGGGCCCAGATGACATATACGTATCTCCGTCACAAATCAGACGTTTTGCTCTGAAAACCGGCGATACCGTCTCCGGCCAGATCCGTCCTCCCAAGGAGGGGGAACGATACTTTGCCCTGCTAAAGGTAGAATCCCTAAACCATGATGCCCCTGAGGCATCCTTTGAAAAGGTAATCTTTGAAAATCTCACGCCACTCTATCCTGATGAGCGTTTCAATCTGGAGACCGTTTCAGATAACTATTCCGCCAGGATAATGAATTTTATGAGTCCGATCGGTAAAGGTCAAAGAGGACTTATCGTCGCACCTCCCCGAACCGGCAAAACAATGCTCCTCCAAAATATCGCCAACAGTATCACCAAAAATCACCCGGAGGTCATATTGATTGTCCTTCTCATAGATGAAAGACCGGAGGAAGTCACAGACATGCAACGCATTGTAAAGGCCGAGGTTGTCAGCTCAACGTTCGATGAGCCGGCCCAACGCCATGTCCAGGTCTCCAAAATGGTTATTGAGAAGGCAAAGCGCCTGGTTGAGCATAAACGCGACGTAGTGATACTTCTGGATAGCATCACCAGGCTTGCCAGGGCCTATAACACCGTAGTCCCTCCCAGTGGCAAGATCCTCTCCGGAGGTGTAGACTCCAATGCGCTTCAGAAACCCAAGCGCTTCTTCGGGGCTGCCAGAAACATTGAGGAAGGGGGTAGTCTTACAATAATCGCTACTGCCCTTGTGGATACGGGAAGCCGAATGGACGAGGTTATATTTGAAGAATTTAAGGGCACTGGAAACATGGAAATTCATTTAGATAGAAAACTCACTGACAAACGGATATTCCCCTCAATCGACATCAACCATTCCGGCACCAGGAAAGAGGAGTTGCTGCTGCCTGAGGATGTGTTGAATCGAATCTGGCTTTTGCGAAAACTTCTGTCACCCTTAAACCCGATAGACAGCATGGAATTCCTCCTGGACAAAATGAGGGGGACAGAAAACAACGCCGAGTTTTTGGCATCTATGAACAGATGAGATGAGTAACCATTCACGGGTTCAAAGGTTACAAACTTTAGTTCACTTCAGGCACTATTCCGGTTTATCCGGATTAGAGTATTTTGAACAAAAACACTTTTTGCAGTATAGTTGTATTTTAAAATTAGGAGATATAAAAAAATATGAAAGAAAAAATCCATCCAAAATACTATAATGCCAAGGTAAGATGCGCCTGTGGTAATGAGTTTGAGATAGGTTCAACCCAGGAAGAGATAAAGGTAGAAATATGCTCCAAGTGTCATCCTTTCTTTACCGGCAAGCAGAAACTGGTCGATACTGCCGGGAGGGTGGAAAAATTCTACCGCAGGTATGGTAAGACTGCGGAAAAGCAGGCTGAGTCGTCATAACAATAGATCCCTGAATGTTAGCTAAACTTCAAGAATTAGAGAATAAATACCTGGACTTAGAGCAAGAACTCAGCGACCCTGATTTACTGAAAAATCAAAAAAAATATCAGGAAATTGCAAAACGGCACGCCGATCTGAGGATAATTGTTCAATCTTACCGCCAAGACCGTGACATACGGGAACAAATCGATGAGAACAGGGTCTTGCTGAGTGATCCTGACCCTGAAATCCGGAAACTCGCACAGTCAGAACTCGAGGAGCTTGAAGAAAAAAGCAGGAAACTCGAGAAGCAAATAAAACGCCTTCTCCTGCCCAAGGATCCCAATGACGAAAAGAACGTGCTTTTGGAAGTCAGGGCCGGTACGGGCGGAGATGAGGCCGCCCTTTTTGCATCAGATCTGTTCCGTATGTACAGCCGCTATGCTGAGCACAAAAAATGGAAGGTGGAGGTACTGAACGCCCATCTGACCGGGAGCGGTGGATTCAAGGAAATTATCGCCCTTGTTTCCGGGAACAGAGTTTATAGCTGTTTGAAATACGAGAGTGGCACACACAGGGTCCAGAGGGTACCTGACACAGAGACGCAGGGACGCATACACACATCGGCTGTCACTGTGGCCATACTGCCCGAGGCCGATGATGTAGACGTGGATATTGATCCTACTGATCTTCGGATCGACGTTTACCGCGCGTCCGGAGCAGGGGGACAGCACGTCAACAAGACAGAATCCGCAGTACGTATCACCCACATGCCCACAGGACTGGTAGTACAGTGTCAGGATGAACGCTCACAGTACAAAAACAAGGCCAAGGCCATGAAGGTGCTTTATGCCCGTCTGCTGGATCTAAAACGCACAGAACAACAAGCACAGGTCTCAGATAAACGACGGAGTATGGTGGGCACAGGGGACAGGAGTGAGCGTATCCGTACCTACAATTTTCCCCAAGGCAGGATGACCGACCATCGAATAGGCC
>JAYEMY010000329.1:0-1846 GCA_034718455.1 Thermodesulfobacteriota bacterium | reverse complement strand
TTGATGACCATTACACCCCATGTAATCCGTTCGGAGGAACAGGCTGATGCCCTTACCCAGGAGTTCTCCCAGAAGGTGAAATTCCTGAGAAATATATTAGAGCAAAAAGGCGTGCTTCAGGAAGAGGGAATATCAAAACAGGAAGGAGCGATTCAGGAAGAGGATGTGGTGAAGACGGAAGACTGATGCAGACAGACAACACACATGATAGAGCTTTTTGGGGTAAGATGCCGTTTTCCGCCCCAAGTGCTTCAATATTCAGGCCTGGTGATTCTAAAAGGCTTCGGGCTGTTTTGTTGGTAATTGCTATTTGGCTTTCTATTTCAATATTATCGCAATACCTTGAACCAGGGCTTGTTTATGCCAAAGAATCTGAGGTTGAGCTTGGTCCCTATGAAGTCATTATCAGCATGGATCCATTTGATTCTGAGCGAGGCAAAAATCAAGCTTTAATCTCAGTAGTAGAGAAAGATTTGAAAGGCCGGTACCATGTCTATGGGACTATTATTGCCGGAGAAATGCGACAGGCCTTTCTTATGGTTGAAGCTCCCAAGCCTACTTCCGGTCTGCGCAAAAAGGTAGCTAGGAGATCTCAAAAAAACTTGTGTACCGTAACTGTTGGGGACGTTGTTGATGGTTGGCGTGTAGCGGATATAACAGCTCAAGGTGTTAAGTTTGAATCTGATGGGGAATATGTTGAAATTGGTATGTTTGATGAAGCCAAGAAAGAGAGAAAGGCTACAGCTCCGGTTGCCTTGCAGACTCCTCGTCCAAAGCCACAGGTAACGCTGGGCCCTCAATCAACACCGGCAAAAAAGCTTTCCTCCGGCAAGCTGGGTTCTGGTTCTCAAAAAAAGCCTGTCAAAAAGATTTCACCAGGCTCAAAAAAGTCTATTACCAAGGAATCTCAAGAAATAACCGGGGAGCCAAAGAGTGGTAAGCGCCTTGAGGTTGTTATCCCACCTGCACCCTCGGATCATTCTTTCCTGGAGCTAATTAAAGAGGCAAAGGAGGGGTAATTTACCGCAGCACAATTATAGATTTCCATATATTCAATCCTCCCTCTGACCTTGTGAAATTAAATATCTGAAAATCTATAGATGGATTTGCTATCCGTTTGTGATTTTCCTGAGGCATACTCTAAGATTTTCAAGATTCTCCCCCTGAAATACTGAAGCAGATCCTTCAGGAAGACACTTCCTTATCAGGTTACCGAGTACTTTTTTTGGGCCAAGCTCAATAAAGTTTGATATCCCGTCTCTGTCCATGTTAATCACAATCTCATACCACCTGACAGGCGAGCATATCTGTTTCTTCAGGAGGTCCTTGATTTCCTTCGGGTCTGACTCAGGCCTTGCCGTGACATTGCTGTAAATCGGGATTTTGGGCTCAAAAAAAGAGACTTTATCCAAAATTTCAGAAAAGCGCCTTGATGCCTCCTCCATAAGGGGACTGTGAAAAGCGCCGGAGACCTTCAGGGGAATCACCCTTGCCCTTTTTGCCTTGGCTTCCTTGCATAAATCGCCGACAACATCCGTTTCCCCGGTGACTACGATCTGCTCCGGCGAATTGTGATTAGCCAGGACCAGGATGCCTTTTTTCGCCAGAGGCGCGATTAATTCTTCCAGCTCTTTTCTGCTGAGACCAATCACGGCAGCCATGGCCCCGGGGTTTTTATCCCCTACTTCCTGCATAAGCCTGGCCCTGGCATGGACCAGCTTGAATGTGTCTTCAAGGCTGATGACCCCGGCGGCCCACAGTGCCGGATACTCTCCCAGACTATGTCCTGCTGTTGCTGTCGCCTTTAATCCCATATTTCTGGCGGCCATGCAGCAAATGATCTCTA
>JAYEMY010000328.1:0-7886 GCA_034718455.1 Thermodesulfobacteriota bacterium | reverse complement strand
GTGTTACAGCATTATTAGGAGAGGGTTAAATTTGTATCAAATTTTGCGGTCATATCCTCTCACGAATGACAAGGAACTTCTAACCCCTTGCCATGAAAGAGATTGCTTCGCTTCGCTCGCAATGACATTAACGGAAATTTTTTTGAGAGGTTACTTGGAACGTTACCATGTATTGGAGTTGGCGAGGTTGGTGTAACTGTAACGAATATCTAACAAAGTCTTAACAGAAATCTAGTTTATATTTTGTATAAAATTAGATATCCATGATAGATTCTGTTTTAATTCTATTTGTCCTTGGGTTTGTCTTACTAATTAAAGGGGCTGATTTCCTGACGGATGGAGCCTGTTCCGTTGCTGAAAAGCTAAAAGTATCGGACCTTGCTATCGGTTTAACCATTGTTTCTTTTGGAACCACCCTTCCGGAATTTGTGGTTAGTATTATTGCCAACGGTAGAGGAAATGGCGGAATTGCCATCGGCAATATACTGGGGAGTAATATCGCTAATATTTTGCTCGTCCTGGGAGTATCAGCAATAATTTCACCAATTATCATCAGGAGAAAAACAGTATGGGTGGAAATACCTCTGAGCTTTATGGCTGTTTTTTTGCTGGGGGTTTTAGTAAATGACAACCTGCTCTATGGAGCCGCCTCTTCAGGTTTAACCAAGAGTGACGGTGTGATACTCCTCTCCTGTTTCACCATTTTTATGGTATATGTCTCCACCATTCCCACACAGAATAGTAAGAATGAACAACATGAACTGAAACAAATCAAAACATGGCCTGTGGTTTTAATGATTATCGGGGGATCAGTCGCCATATTTCTGGGAGGAAAATGGGTTGTTGATGGGGCTGTTCATTTAGCGAGGATTTTGGGAATGAGGGAGTCTGTTATTGGATTGACTATTGTGGCGATGGGAACTTCTCTACCGGAATTAGCGACTTGTGCTATTGCCTCTTATAAGAAAAAATCCGATATTTCAATGGGAAATGTGCTGGGATCAAATATTCTCAATATCTTTTGGGTATTAGGTTGCAGTTCCATTATCCGGCCTATTTCTGTTCAAAAAGGTGTTAATTCATATTTGGTGTTTACCATGATTGTAAGCCTGCTGCTGTTTTTGATGATGTTTATTGGCAAAAGCAAAGTCTTGCATAGACGGGAGGGCACTTTGTTTCTTCTTGTATACTGTTCTTACATGACATTTGTTTTCATTAGATGAAAAAGAAAAATGGAGGTGCGATGCCTTTATGGCCGACATTCAACTCAAGAGAACACATGCGTTCGCTCGTGAAGAAGCAAAGAGACGTATAGAGCCGTCTATTAACAAGACCGCAGAGTCCTTTGGTTTCAGATTCCAATGGCATGGAGATGTGTGTAATTTCGAAGGACAGGCAAGAGGCTATATCGTTGTAAAGGACAACACTGTTGAAATGGCGGTAAATCTGGGATTTGTAGCCAGGTTGCTTAAATCAGACATAGAAAGGGCGATAATAGAAGAAATAGATCAGGCCCTCGCCTAATTTTTGGAAGCAGGATAAACGACTCTGACTCAGGTTGCGTATTTATTAATTTTTTCCTTTATGTGCCGGCTTACAAAGATAGAAAGAAAGGTCTTTATCCGTGGTGCATGCTCTTTCAATCCTCTTAACTCATTTTCATAGAGGGGTCTTATGGAATCCTCAGCAACCTCCAAATCGTGCGACAGCATATGAATTGCTGATAAGTGTTGCCGTTTTTCTGTTTCAGTTTCATATAGTAATACTACCACCACGGCCATACCTCCAAAAATATGGAATCCATTCAAGGTGTTTTTACCCAGAAGAACGAGTAACCGCCTCTTTCAGCACCATAACCTTATCTGTCACCTCCCAGGGAAGGCCGATGTCCATGCGTCCAACATGGCCATAGGCCGCGAGCTTTCTGTAGAAGCCTCCCTTTATGCTGCCGGGCAGATGTCTGAGCTTGAATTGTCTCATTATCCCAACCGGGCGGAAGTCGAAGTGTTCCTTTAACAGGGCGACAATCCCGGCTTCGGTTATCTTGCCTGTGCCAAAGGTCTCAACCTGGATGCTAACAGGGTGTGACAGACCTATGGAATAGCTCAGATGGACCTCGCATTCATCGGCAAGCCCTGCTGCGACCACATTTTTGGCCGCGTACCGAGCGGCATACGCCCCGATCCTGTCAATACGCCTGGGGTCTTTGCCGCTGAGGGCCGCACCGCTATGTCTGGAATACTCCCCGTAGGTATCTATGGCGTTTTTGCGCCCGGTAAGCCCGGAATGCATGGTCGGCCCGCAGCCGATATCCGATCCCTCGGGCTGTATAACTATCCTTGTCTTCGCGTCAGGCCTGATCTCTTCCTCGCGGAATAACGGGTCTATAACCGTTTCTCTTATGTCATTTTCTAATGCCTTGAGATAAGGGCCGCCTCCTGCCGAAGACTCCTTTTGACAGACCTGTATGGTGATACTGTAAATCCTGTGCGGCCTGCCGTTTCTATATTCAACTCCCACCTCTGTCTTGCCATCCGGAGCGAGATAGGGAAGTATCTTCGTGAACCTTGCGGATGTAAGTCGTCTTGCGACCTTATGGGCAAGCCATATAGGAAGGGGCATAAACGCCGGGGTCTGATGACAGGCAAAGCCGAAGGCATTGACCTGGTTATGCCTCACGGTGATTTGGTCAATCTCCTTTTCGGTAAGCCGTGTTTCGTCAAATCGTATTTCCTTGGTCAGAGGCAGCTCTTTAATGCTGGTCAGTGCTGTGCAGGTCCTGCCGCTGAAGGGCGGGGCATCGTAACCCACCTGATTGATGATATTTCTTGCAACATTGGCTATATCTATAAAGGCAGTGGATGAAAAGACTAAAGCAATGAAGACTATGGACTGGGAGACCGCACATTCTGCGATAACTGAAGAATAGGGGTCCTGTTGCAAGAAGCGGTCTACTATGGCATCGCTTATCTGGTCGCATAACTTGTCCGGATGCCCCTCTGTTACCGACTCCGATGTGAAAATAAAGTCTTTTCTCATCTGTTTTCACCCTGCGCCTTTTTTGTTATCTCATTTACCACAAGGGGGAGCACAGCCGTGCCGCCCACTACCAGAGAGTCGATTATTCCAATGGGACCGATGCCAAGGAGCGATCTCAGTCCTGGGACAAGGAGCGCCATTGCCTGAAGAGCAAAGGATCCGCCCATGGCTAAATTCAAGTACTTGTTGGACGGCAGAGGCTCAGAATCGAATATGCTGTGCTTATCCGAACGGCAGCTTATGGTATGAAGGAGCTGGCCGACTGTAAGGCTCAGAAAGGCTATACCGCCGGCCCTTGAGCCAATGCCGTACCTGGCTATCCCATAGCCATAGGAACTCATAGCCCCCAGGCTTATGACGCCGGCTTCACGAGTTATTTTCTTTAGGTCGGAGGGCCTGACTATGGGTTCATGAGGGTTTCTCGGGGGACGATCCAACACGTCCTTCTCCGGCGCCTCCATTGAAAGAGCAAGCCCAGGGAAGATGTCGGTGATGAGGTTGATCCAGAGCAACTGCATACTGGTCAGTGGTTGTCCTATCCCTCCGATGTTGGCTGCAAATGTTACCATTATCTCGCTGAGGTTTGTGGCCAGCAGGAAGTGGAGTGATTTTCGAACATTTGTATATATGGTCCTGCCCTGACTTACAGCCACTATCATGGTTTCGATGTTGTCATCTTCAAGGATCACACCAGCAACTTCCCTTGCCACATCGGTCCCTGTCTCCCCCATGGCTATTCCGATATTTGCCGCCTTGAGAGCCGGGCTGTCGTTTATTCCGTCACCAGTCATGGCCACAACCTTGCCTGCATCCTGTAAGCTCTGTACGATCTGCAGTTTGTGTGCAGGGCTTACCCTGGCAAATACATGAGACTGTTGACAGAGGGCCTGCATGGCCTCGGAGTCTATACTGGCAAGGCTGGTGGAGTCGAGTATCCGTAGTTGTTCCTCCCCGCCCAAGTTCAAGCCTTTTGCTATGGCATAGGCGGTCGGCCCCTGATCTCCGGTTATCATCACCGTCTTGATCCCGGCCTTATGGAAGCGGGCCATGAGTTCTTTGCCCCCCTTCCTTACCGGATCGGTTATGCCTACAAGCCCGAGCCATATCAGGTCCTTGATCAGAATATCCTCGTCGTCGATCGCATTCTGATCACAGTCCACCAGGGCGTATGCCATCCCAAGAACCCTTAAGGCCCTGCCACCCATACGTTCATTCTCTGACTGTATTACAAGGCGATCCTCATCTGTAAAGGGGATGGTCTCCCCAAGCTTCATCTGGAAGGTGCAGAGAGACAAGACCTCCGTGGGGCTGCCTTTGACTGCAACAAGCATTTTGCCGTAGGTGGTCTTATGGACAGTAACCATAATGTTCCGTTGCTCAGAACGGTGGATAATTTTTACCAGAGAGAAGTCTTCTTTGAGATTCAGGACATCAAGGCCGAAGTCCAGTGCCATGTATAGAAGGGCATTCTCCGTAGGAGAGCCGTTTACCACATAACCTTCACCGTTTTTAATCACCTCGCTCTCGTTGCAGAGGGCTGAGGAGAGCACAAGGCCGGATAACTCTTCCCCGAAAATCGGGCTGACCGGCCCTGAGAGGTTTGCAAATCTTTCCTTTGAGACCTTGATCCGCTCTCCTCCCAGGTAGAGTTCTACTACCGACATCCTGTTCAAGGTGATTGTGCCGGTCTTGTCAAGACAGATGATCTGCACAGAACCAAGGGTCTCCACCGCATCCAGACGTCTGATAAGGACGTTGTGCCTGCGCATATCTCGAATGCCAAGGGCAAGGGTGGTGGTAGCCACTGTGGGTAGCCCTTCAGGGATGGCTGCCACTGCCAGGGAAATACTCGTTTTGAGCATCAGAAGGAGCCCATACCCCCGGACAACACCCGTCGCAAAGACAATGCCGCATAATACCCCCGAAACAATCACCAACTGGGTCCCCATCTGGTCAAGCTGTCTTTCCATCGGGGTTTGAGGGGTTTTGGCCTCTCCCACCAGTGACTGTATGGTGCCCATCTCTGTAAACTTTGCTGTAGCCACTACCATGGCAAGTCCCTGGCCCCCGGTTATCAGGGTTCCCATGTAACACATGTTGGACCTGTCACTTAGCGGAATATTCTCCTCAGAAAGGACCCCGGACTTTTTTACAGCAGGTACACTTTCTCCGGTCAGGGCAGATTCATCGATGCTCAGGCGTTTTGCCTCCACAAGCCTGGCATCAGCAGCCACATATTGTCCGGGGCGCAGTACCAGCACATCCCCCGGGACGACATCCTCGGCGCCGATTTTCGTTACTTTTTTGTCTCGTATTATCAATGCATTAGGACGGACCAGACTCTTTAAGGAATGTATGGTCTTTTCAGACTGACTTTCAGTCACATAGCCTATGACGGCATTTATGCCCACAACCCCCATAATAGCTACGGCATCAACGATCCCTCCGGTAAGTACGGAGATGCCGGCCGCTGCAGTGAGCATACCGACCGGCACGGATTTTAGCTGGTCTATCAATATACTGAGACCTGATCGCGGTACAGCCTCAGGAAGGACATTCGGGCCATACTTTTTGAGGCGTTTTCCGGCCTCCTTGCCGGATAAGCCGGCAGCACTCGATGTGGCAAAGGCCTTAAGTACGGTATCCGCTTCTTTCACATGCCACGGTTCAACCGATTGGTCCTCTGAGTGGACTACAAGCCGCCTGAGCTTCCTCTTGGTCATGGGAGGCCGTTTGTGCCTGCCGTTTCCTTTGCGCTTCGGTCCGGTACTTACTATGTCTTGCCTTGTCACCAGGGTGTGCTCAGGCTTTCCGGACTTTGCCGCCTTTCTGCTGTAGTCTGAGACTATCCTCTGAATGAGCCCAGCGATGTCAGAGGGGAATCTGTCGGAGTTGTAAGTAATGAGGAGATTTCCCGTCAGTGTGCTGGCACTAACCCTGGATATACCCTCCTCGTTCCTGAGTTGAGACTCAAGATGCGATTTAAAGAGGTGAGAACGGTAGAGCCCCTTTACTCTATACCTGGTTCTCCCCTTTACCGATGCATGAATCGGATCGACCACAGCCCCTTAATCCCCTCTTAACCTCTATTATACTTTTTTGTTTTAAGATGCCGGCTTTTTAGCTTTGACTGGTGATTTCTCCTTTGCGGGCTCTGGTGTCTTCTCCAGAGCGGGCTGAACACTCTCTCCACCTGAAGGCTTTGGCACCGCAGCATTCAGCACTTCTTTAATACCTCCTACAGCGCCGACCAGCACATCGGTGACCGCCCTTGTCGCGGTCTTTCCCACGGTCCCTGCCGCATTGATGGCCCCTGTCACAGCACTCGTTGCTACTTTCTCCACGTTGCCACCGACCTCTTTGGTGGCCTCCATCACACCATCCACCGTCCTTCTTGCCACGGTTGCCACGTCCGCTCCGACGTCGGCCGCCGCTTTCACAGCTCCACTCGCGGTCTGCCCGGCGACAGTTACCAGATCACCTCCGACGTCGCTGACGCCCAGAATGATACCTTTGGCCACGCTCTTTGCACCCATTATAAGTCCGGTACCCACTTCTTCTGTGGCCTGTACAGTCCCTTTTATGACGTCAGTAGTCACACCGATTATTTCCTTGGCCATATCACCCGATGCCTGCAAGGTGTTAGACACGGTATTTCTGGAAAGACTTACTATTTCCGCCTCGATTTCGTTAACCCCCTTAAGGCTGTTGACTATACCTTCCTTCATGGTGGTTCCTGCTTGATGCAATCCCTCTTCTGTTGTTTTGATCTCCTTTTCTTCGGCCATTTTCCTTACTCCTCCTCTTTCTTTTTCCTCTTGTGGTTAATTGTTATCTGGCCCTAAAGACCATATTGACTGCGTACCAGAGCGATGTATACCAGGCAGGAGCGAAAAAGTTCCCCCTGGCTATCTGATAGATACTTATGGAAACCAGAGAAACAAAGACTGCACTGGCTATGTCCAGCTCACCACCAGTCAAGTTCTTTGTACGTCTGTTCAAATCTTCAAAGCTATTCCTTATCCTATTTACCAGTAACGTCCGTTCAGACCCCAGGCTCTGCACCTTGAATAGGCGGTTTTCCTCTGCAAACTTCGCAATGCTATTTATATCGACATTATGAAGAAGCAGTACACTGGCAGTTACTGCGTTTGCCTTAACCCCTTGCACCCCGTCACAGCCGGAGAGCTTCTGTTCCAAGGATCCGAAATAGCTGTTGTTACCCTTTTTCGAAGGTATCTTGAGCCTCAATCTCCCGGAGATGGTATGGGTTATCCCGGCCTCAGGAAGCTTTAACACCTGTCTCTGCCTGTGTATGAACTATGGCTGTGGTCGTTTCCTCCTCTTCCATTTCAGGCTCGGCTTCTGCTTCAATCTCAGCTTCAGCCTCTGCCTTGGTCTCTGCCCACAGATCTTCGGCCATCTCTTCAACTTCAGTTGCTATTTCCTTGCCTCTGTTATACAGGAGAAGCCCGCTCTTCATAACGGCCTTGGCCAGCGGCTTTGCCACTCCGGCCAAAACAGGAAGAACCGCGGGCGCAACCACGGCTGCGCCTATCCCTATAGCAAGGCCGGTCAGAACCGTTCCCTTGAGCGCATCATCCAAAAGCCCCATTTCGTACCCCCTTCTCCTATATTATGTCTCTGGAATTTTATAACCTGTGAAATAATTAGGACTTCGCAGGCCATTGCCTCATACTTGGAATAACGGATACCTCCTGTCCATTATCCCAATTGGAAGAAGCCCCTAAGTTCAGATTATATACATAATCCTATACGCTGATTTCTCAAAAAACAACATGACCCAAGAGGCTTTTTTCATTACTTACCTACAAAAAGCCTGCTCC
>JAYEMY010000327.1:0-1850 GCA_034718455.1 Thermodesulfobacteriota bacterium | reverse complement strand
AGATTACCTTGGTAGGAAACCCATCATGGGTAGTCAGGGGCTGGCGTATGCCAAAGTAGGCTCTGTAGAGATACGAGCTGCCATCTATCAGGAATAGTGAGGAATTGGATTTTTTGTTCATAAAGTCTGATTAGTGTCTGAACGAAAAGGCAGTGCAGAATTCCAGATAAATATCTATAAAATCAATAAGTTATAGTTCTAAGGTGCACAATTTATCATAAGAACCCTTTTATTTGTACTTTCAAATACTTAAGTCCACAAAGGATCCTTTCCTATGATCTCTGAGATTACACCGTTTACTCTAATCTACCTGTTCTGTCTTCTTCCAGACCTCCTGCCCGGCCTTCGAAAATGGCTTCTCTGGCCAGTTGATCAGCCAGTTCGTTTTCCTCGTGTCCGGCATGACCCTTGGTCCATTCCCAGTGAACTTTATGAAATTGACACAAAGAATCAAGTGCCTGCCATAGATCTTTGTTTTTAACAGGCTTTTTGGCGGCAGTCTGCCACCCTCTGCGCTTCCATGCAGTTATCCACTCGGTTATACCCTGTTTGACATATTTGGAGTCGGTGGTGATAATCACACCACAGGCCCTTTTAAGGGTCTCAAGGGCACGTATTGCCGCCAAGAGTTCCATCCTGTTATTTGTGGTATTTCTTGACCAACCCTTGATGCAATTTCTCTGTTTGTCATACTGCAACATTGCCCCCCACCCACCGGGCCCGGGGTTTCCTGAGCAGGCACCATCAGTAAATATATGGACTATATTCGGCATCATTTATTCACCAGTTTACACTTTCTTCAAAAAAATGCGGATGTTGATAAATCTTCGTATTTTTCCCTATTTCAAATTTCCCCATTAAAACTATTTTCGCCCAGTATATAGTGTAACAATACCCATTGTCAGAGGTCTGTGCTTAACCTCTCGAAATCCCACATCCCTCATCATTGCGGCCAGGACCTCAGGTTCATAGAAGCCCTGAATGGAATCCGCCAGATAGCGATAGGCCTCTTTATCGCCTGAAATAATACCGGCCATAAAGGGGAGGAATTTGTGGAGATAGAGTTTGTATATCGGCGAAAAAAGGCGGTTCTTAGGACGCGAGAATTCAAGAATTGCAAGTTTCCCACCTGCTTTAAGCACCCTTAGCATCTCTTTGAGACCTTGTTCCGGCCGGCTGAGATTCCTGACTCCAAAGGCTATTGTTATCCCTTGGAATTTCAAATCATGGAGTGGCAAGTACTCTCCGTCACCGCATATAGGGACTATATATTTCGCCTTCTTGCTGCCATTTCCCAATTTAAGTATCCCATGCCGGAGCATCTCATAACAGAAATCCACTGCCACCACAGGACGCAGTATCTGTCTCACAATTTCAGCCGAAAGTGGTAAAGTTCCCGCGCAGAGATCCAGGATAGGGCCCTGTTTGAACTCATCAAGCTCACGCGTGGTTACCCATCTCCAGTAATGATCTATATAAAAACTAAGTAACCTGTTTAAGAGATCATATCTCCCGGAAACAGAAGCGAATTTGTCCCGAACAAAGCGTTTTTTCTCTTTTCCTGTTGGTATCATTAATTGTAAACGTTCAGGGTTACATTAGCCGGCTGATTAGGAAAACTGATAGGCTGATATAAAATCGCTTTTTACAATTTGGACTGAAACGGCACTTCCAAGCATCACACAATGACTTCTATAGCACTGTTGGAAGCTGCCGGTCAAGCAATTTTCCTAATTATAACGCTTTTTGGGGAGCCATGCATTTCAATGGTTTCAATAAGTTACAGTCTTATGCGAAGAACATAACCGAATAATATATCATCTACGGGTGCAATACAAAAAAATAATTAA
>JAYEMY010000326.1:0-1862 GCA_034718455.1 Thermodesulfobacteriota bacterium | reverse complement strand
GGACCGGGAGTGTGCCGGTCTCCTTTAAAGAACTTTCTCTTGGCATTACGATATGCGAGGACATCTGGAACGATAGCGCCATCTTTCCCGAACATAACTATCCTGTGAACCCTGTGGCTGAACTGGCGGAAAAGGGGACTGATGTCTTTATCACAATAAATTCGTCTCCATTTGACATAGAAAAAGCCGCCTTTCGTTATCATATCCTGAGTTACCTTGCAGTCAAATACCGCAGGCCCTTTTTTTATATCAATGCAGTCGGAGGGCAGGACTGTCTGATATTTGACGGTAGCAGTATGGCCGTTGATCATACCGGGAAGATCATGGCCCAGGCAAAGGATTTTACAGAGGATTTGGTCACTGTCGATACAGATGCACTGCAAGGTGAAAAGCATATGGTCTCGGCCTCCAGGGAAGAGGCTGTGATCAAGGCCCTGGAGTTGGGCCTGAAAGACTATATAACCGGATGTGGTTTCAGCAAGGTCGTGCTGGGTCTGAGCGGCGGGATAGACTCTTCTGTAACCGCCGCTGTTGCCGCACAGGCCCTTGGCCCTGAAAATGTGCTGGGAGTAATAATGCCCTCTCCTTATACATCAGAGGCAAGTATTGAGGACGCAGAGGCATTGGCCAGAAATTTGGAAATCCAGACCAGTACAATTCCAATATCAGACATCTTTGATTCATATCTTAAGACCCTTGAGCCGGTTTTTTCCGGAAAAGACAGGAATATTACTGAAGAGAACATACAGGCCAGGATCAGGGGTAACCTGCTCATGGCCATATCCAACAAGTTCGGCCACCTGGTACTCACTACGGGTAACAAGTCGGAACTTGCAGTTGGGTATTGCACACTCTATGGTGATTTGAGCGGGGGCTTTGCCCTTATCTCGGATTTACCTAAGATCATGGTCTATAAGGTGGCCGAATATCTCAACTCAGAGGGAGAAACAATCCCCAAGCGGGTGCTGACAAAAGCCCCTTCGGCAGAGCTAAGGCCCGGGCAGAAGGACCAGGACGATCTTCCACCCTATGACATCCTTGATGCAATCCTTGAAAAATATCTGGAACAGAACACCTCACCCGATCGGATAATCGCAGAAGGTTTTAATCCGGAGACAGTATATAAAATTGTTCAGATGGTTGACCGCAGCGAGTACAAACGTCATCAGGCCCCTATGGGCCCGAGGGTTACTACCAGGGCCTTTGGGTATGGCCGCAGGTATCCGGTTTGCCATGGATATGGGAGAATTTAAAAATCACCAAATCACCAAATTCAAAAAAAGGAATTTTTATATCGGAAATTCGGCCTGCTGCTTCCGTGGAGGGGCTTTTTTGTGTCAGTTCCAAGCGAATGCTTGAGACAAGGAATAAAGAACCCTATCTGGCCATTACTCTCACTGACAGGACCGGTGAGATTGAAGGCCGGGTATGGGAAAGGGCCAAACAGCTTGACGCAGTATTTGCCCAAGGAGATTATGTCCGGATTAGGGGAGAGGCCCAAAAATTCAGGGATATCACTCAGTTAAAGATCACGCATCTGGAATCAGTAGGGGATGATAGCGTGGATCCCTGCCTTTTTCTCCCTGTTACTCAGGCTGACACTGATGAACTCTGGTCAGAGTTCAGAAAGTTCATCAGGGGGATCAAATCCGATGATTTAGCCTCTTTGTTAAATGGAATCTTCAAGGACCGGAAGATCAGCGAGGCGTTTAAACAGGCGCCGGCAGCAAAGAGAATGCACCATGCCTATATTGGCGGATTGCTGGAGCATAGCGTCTCGGTGACAAGGCTGGCAAATTCCGTCTGCAAGCTATATCCCTACCTTGATCGGGACCTGCTGGTATCAGCAGCCCTGATTCACG
>JAYEMY010000325.1:0-7950 GCA_034718455.1 Thermodesulfobacteriota bacterium | reverse complement strand
CTACCCATGAGGGAGCCATCCGTCTGGCGGAAAAACTTGTTGCCTTGACCCCGGATGGACTGAGCAGGGTTTTTTATTCAGACAACGGTTCCACTGCCTGTGAAGTGGCAATAAAGATGTCCTTTCAATACTGGAAGCATATGGGCGAGACCCAGAGGGAAGGGTTTGTATCCATTGAAAGGGGATATCACGGTGACACTATCGGTGCCATGAGCCTGGGCGGGGTCCCTAAGTTCAAGGGCCCTTTTGATGCCCTTACCTTTAGTTCCTACAGGATACCATCTCCCTATTGTTATCGCTGTCCATATAATAACCGACCACCCGGTCAATCACCAAATAGTTCAATCACCAAATCACCAAATCACCAAATCACCAAATCACCAAATTGTTCCCTTGAATGCCTGGGTCCGCTTGAGAAGTTGCTTGCCGATAAGGGCAATGAGATAGCAGGAATCATACTTGAACCTCTGCTTCAGGGAGCGGGCGGAATGATAGTATATCCTGTGGAATATCTGAAAAGACTGGCAGAGCTTGTCTCTCACCACCAAGTCCACCTGATCCTGGACGAAGTTGCTACTGGCTTTGGCCGGACCGGGCGTATGTTTGCCCTTGAACACGCCGGAATAAGCCCTGATTTTCTGTGTCTTTCAAAGGGGCTGACTGCCGGATATATGTCTATGGCAGCCACCATAACCACTGATGATGTATATAATGCCTTTTATGCCGACTACAAAGAGGGCAGGACATTCTTTCATGGCCATACCTTTACGGGTAATCCCCTGGCATCTGCGGCAGCCCTGGCCTCTCTGGAGATATTTGAGCAAGAGAATGTGCTGGATGGGTTGCAGGATAAAATCAGTACCCTCCAGTACGGCATAAAAAAGTTTGGAGAGCTGCCCTGGGTGGGAGACGTCAGGGGGATCGGCATGGTGGCTGCTCTCGAACTGGTCATGGACAGGAAGACCAGGACCGCATTTCCATCTGAGAAAAGGGTGGGGTGGATGATTTACAAAGAGGGACTAAAAAAAGGATTGATCCTGCGGCCACTAGGGGACATAATTTACCTTTTTCTTCCTCTATCGGTAACAGTAGATCAGATAGAAGATATCCTCGGTCGGAGTTTTGAGGTTATTTCGGGATTCAAATTGTGATAATCTCGTAAAAAGTCGGACGTAGAATTTATAATGCTTATAACCAACTGATATTACTGAGAGCTGTTTTTTATTTTTGCGTATTTTGTGCCTTTTTGCGGCTATATCAAATTGTAGTTTGGAAATAATGTACAGCATTGATAAAATCAACTATTTGTTACAGCTTCCGTTGTCTGAGCTGATGACTTTGGCCAGGGATGCAAAGCTGAGGGCCAGGGGTGACAGCTTTTCTCTGTGCACCATAATGAACGTAAAGTCCGGAAGGTGCACTGAGGACTGTGCATTTTGTGCCCAGTCCTCCAGGTACAAAACAGGGAGTCCTGTTTTTTCCCTTAAATCGACTGATGAAATTCTGGAAGCGGCAGCAAAAGCCAAGGACGCAGGTGCCGGCAGATTCAGCCTGGTGACCAGCGGCCGGGGTCTTTCCATGTCTGAAGTGGATGAGCTGGCAGTAGGAATAGAGAAAATAAGGACCGGTGTGGGAATAAATGTTTGCGCATCTTTTGGCATTTTGGACTCTGAGGCGCTTGAAACTCTAAAGTCAGCCGGTCTCAGCCGTTATCACCACAATATTGAGACTTCAGAGGCATTTTTTCCAAAAGTAATCTCCACCCATAGCTTCAAAGATCGTGTCTCCACTATCCATACAGCAAAGGATGCGGGACTTGATGTCTGCTCAGGCGGGATCATAGGCATTGGGGAGTCTGCTGAGGACAGGGTCTCAATGGCTCTTACCCTGGCCGGCCTTGGGGTGGATTCTGTCCCGATAAATATTCTGGTCCCGATTCCAGGTACCCCTCTGGCTTCACAGGACCCACTGTCAGTGGAGGAGATACTGCGGACTATAGCGATATTCAGATTGTTTTTTCCTAAAAAAGCCGTACGTATTGCAGGGGGAAGAGAATCAGCATTAAAGGATTTCCAGGGCTTTGCTTTTTGGGCGGGAGCGGATGCCATGCTGATAGGCGGTTATCTCACAGTAGCCGGCAGGGCCTTGGATGTTGATCTCAGGTTGGTCGGAGAGGTAAAAAAGCTGTGGAAAAAGGCTGTTGGCTGTCAGGGGGGGGAAGTGAATGATTGCCGGTATTGAACTCAGGGTTTACGGAATTGTGCAGGGCGTAGGGTTCAGACCCTATGTTTACCGCCTTGCCAAGAGATACGGCCTTGCCGGAACGGTCATGAACACAGGCAAGGGTGTGATCATCAGGGCAGAGGGTCATGCTTCAAGTCTTAATGCCTTTGTTGAGGCACTGAAAGACAAAGCACCGCCCTTGGCCCGAATATCATCCCTTGAGCAAAAATCCATAAAGGCCCCACTGGGCCGGAACGACTTTGTGATACTTGAAAGTAAGGCGGGCAGGGAGCGCAGTACTCTCATCTCTCCTGATGTAGGTGTTTGCAAAGATTGTCTCAAGGAACTTTTTGATCCTGAGGACAGACGCTATGGGTATGCCTTTATTAATTGCACCAACTGCGGTCCCAGGTTCACAATTACCGAGTCCATACCTTATGACCGACCCAGGACCTCCATGAAGGTCTTTCCCATGTGTAAAGAGTGCTCGGAAGAGTACGTTGATCCAATGGACCGGAGGTTCCATGCCCAGGCGAATGCATGCCGGGCCTGTGGTCCAAGGCTCAGCATGCACCGATCCGGAGGGGAACCTCTGCCTTTGGATGACCCTGTTCCTGAGGCGGCAAAGGCATTGAAACAAGGATGCGTGATAGCCATCAAGGGCCTTGGAGGATTTCACCTTGCAGTGGATGCCACGTCTGAAAAGGCAGTGGCGCTTTTAAGGACCCGCAAGCAGCGGAAGTCAAAACCCCTGGCTATAATGGTGCGGGATGTCGACGCGGCAAGGCGTTTTTGCCATATGTGTTCAGAAGAGGCTGAGGCCCTCTCTTCCAAAGAGCAGCCTATAGTACTTTTAAGAAAGAACGAGGATGGAGACCTCGCGCCTAATCTCGCACCAGGGATCATAGACCTTGGGCTGATGCTGCCTTATACGCCTCTTCACCACCTGTTACTTGCCTACAGGGATACACCTTCCGCTCTTGTGATGACCAGTGGTAACCTGTGTGACGAGCCGATCTGTAAAGGAAACGATGAGGCCCTGCGTTGTCTTTCAGGCATTGCAGACTATTTCCTGCTCCATGACAGGGAGATAGTTACAAGGAGTGATGACTCTGTGGTCAAGTTGGCGGCAGGCAGGATAAGGATGATTCGTCGCTCAAGGGGATATGTGCCGAGGCCGATCAGACTATCAGAGGAATTGCCTCAAGTGCTTGCCTGCGGGGGAGAGCTTAAAAACACGTTTTGCCTTGCAAGGGGCAAGGAGGCATTTTTAAGTCAGCACATAGGGGACCTTGACAGTCCGAAGAGTCTGGATTTCTACAAAGAGAGCATGGAACACCTGAAAAATATCCTTGAAATACAACCTGAGGCAGTTGTCCGCGACCTCCACCCTGATTATTTCAGTTCCAGGTTTGCAAAAGGGTTTTCTTCTTTGCCAATTGTTTCAGTACAGCATCATCATGCCCATGCAATATCCGTTATGGCGGAACACGGACTTAATGGGAATGTGCTGGCTGTAATTATGGATGGTACGGGCTATGGACCTGATAATACAATATGGGGTGGAGAGATACTCCTTACGAGCAGATCAGGCTACCGGCGTATGGGCCGTCTCGGATATGTGCCTCTTCCCGGAGGAGATGCGGCATCAAGAGGACCCTGGCGCATGGGGTTATCAATCCTTTGGGCTACATTCGGGCCCGAAGGCCTTAAACATCCTATCCTGCCCGCTGCTTTTTACACTATTCCCGAGGAAAAGAGACATGTAACAGCACAGATGATGTCAAAGGGATTTAATTCTCCTGCCACATCGAGTTGCGGCCGACTCTTTGACGGCATTGCGGCAATTCTTGGTCTGAGGTTTGAAACAGACTACGAGGCCCAGGCTGCCATGGAGCTGGAGTCCCTTGCCTGGAAGGCTTTTGATGGAACGTCTTTTTCGCGGTTTAGTGTTTCCCAAAAGGAAGGATATCCCATGATGCTTAAAGAAGAAAAAGGCATTTGGATCATAAAGTATCAGGGATTGATTGAAGCAATTATCAAGGACCTCAGAGACCAGGTGTCCGGGGAGGTCATTGCCATGCGTTTTCACACCTGGCTTGTTGGTTCTATTGTTCAACTCCTGAAAAGGATGTCCGATAATACTGGTATAAGGACCATAGTGCTTGCCGGAGGCTGTATGCGAAATGCCCTCTTGCTGGAAGGTCTGATTGATCTCCTTGGCCGTGAAGGCCTTCATGTCTATGCTGGAGAAAAGGTCCCTGCAAATGACGGTGGACTGTCCCTGGGACAAGTTGTAATTGGAGGAGTGAGTTAATGTGCCTGGCCATTCCCATGCGTGTCATTAAGATAAAGGGAAGCGCTGATGATATTTCAACGCCACAGGTTGCTATTGTGGATACAGGCGGGATACAGAAGGAGATACGTCTGGATGTAGTCAACCGCCGGCCGAATATTGGAGACTATGTATTAGTACATGCCGGTTTTGCCATATATGCACTGGACGAAGAAGAGGCGGAGATAAACCTTAGATTGCTTAGGAACGTACAATAAATAACTTAAACAAATTAATGTCTTTTTTGCCGTCTTCTTCGTTGCTCGTCGATCACATAACCCGTTATGCTCGCTCCTCGCGCCTTGAATACAACAAAAAAACCTATTAATTTTTGTTCAACTTATTTATCTCCCGTTCCTTAGAGAGGTGACAGAAGGGAAATTGGGTAAACGGTGAAGCACCTTCATGAATTCAGGGACAAAGGTCTTGCGAGTGTCCTTGCAACAGAACTTGAGCAACTGGTAGATGGACCTGTCCGGTTTATGGAGGTCTGCGGCACGCATACAATGGCGATATTTCGTCATGGCCTGCGTTCAATCCTTCCAGAAGATCTTCATCTTATATCAGGACCCGGTTGTCCTGTATGTGTAACCTCAGCAGGATATATTGACGCATTTATCAAAGTCGCACGCATACCCAGGGTCACCATAGCCACCTTTGGGGATATGATACAGGTGCCAGGAACCAGTGGTTCCCTTGCACATGCCAGGTCCCGGGGTGCAAGAGTTGAGGTGGTCTATTCCCCTATGGATGCCCTGGATCTAGCGGACCAGCTTCCAAAGGACCTGGTTGTGTTTCCGGCCATCGGGTTTGAGACCACAGTCCCGGGCGTGGCCGCCACTATTTTAGAAGCAAGACGCAGAAAGCAAAAAAATTTCACTGTTTTTTCCGCCCACAAAGTCATGCCACCGGCCCTTGATGCCCTGATGTCAAACCAGGGCCTGCAAATACAGGGCCTGTTATGTCCCGGACACGTAAGCACGATCATAGGGGCCAAGGCATATAAACCCTTGGCTGAGCGATATAGCCTGCCCTGTGTAATTGCAGGCTTTGAGCCTATTGACATCCTTCAGGCCCTGATATTACTGGCAAGACAGGCTGGAGAGGGTAGGGCTGAGATTGAAAACGCCTATCCCAGGGCTGTTTCGTGGGAGGGAAATGCCCGTGCACAGGATTTGATCTCCAAGGTCTTTGAGCCGGTTGATGCAGAATGGCGGGGCATGGGGATTATCCCAGGGAGCGGTCTTGCTCTAAGGCCTGAATTTTCGGAATTTAATGCCCTGGAACGTCTGGATATTAAAATTCCCAAGATCCTGGAACCTAAGGGTTGCCGCTGCGGAGAGATCCTGGTCGGCTGGTGCCTGCCCCCGGACTGCCCCCTGTTTGCAAAAGGATGTACTCCTTTGGAACCTATAGGCCCGTGCATGGTCTCGACAGAAGGGACCTGTGCCGCGTATTATCGATATGGAAGATGAGGGAAATTGAAAAATAAGACCATACTGTTGGATCATGGAAGCGGGGGCCTTGCCGGTCAGGAGCTTATTAGCGGGCTTTTCCTGAAGCACCTGGGGAATCCGGTGCTTTCTGTCCTGGAAGACAGCGCGGTTATTGAGACAGGGGTGGGCCGTCTTGCCTTTACTACTGATAGTTTCGTAGTAGATCCTGTTTTTTTCCCCGGCGGAGACATAGGTTCACTTGCAGTGCACGGCACTATAAACGACCTTGCAATGCGAGGAGCACGGCCTCTGTGCCTGAGCCTCGGCATGATCCTGGAGGAGGGTCTAAGCCTGGCCGACCTGGAGCTTATTGTTATTTCCATTAAGGAATCTTCGGAGAGAGCGGGAGTGCCGGTGGTAACCGGTGATACAAAGGTGGTCCCAAAAGGCAAGGGGGATAAGGTCTTTATTAACACCTCAGGCATTGGCACTGTGCCGGATGGAGTATCCATATCCGCCAGTAAGGCAAGACCCGGAGATATCATACTGCTTTCAGGCACGATTGCAGACCATGGTGTGACTATCCTGACCCGCCGGGCAGGGATCTCCATCAAGGGGGACCTTAAGAGCGATACAATGGCCCTCCATAGGTTTGTTCAGACCCTTATTGAGGCGTTACCGGGAGCTATCCATACTTTGAGGGACCCTACCAGGGGAGGAATGGCTACGGCCCTAAGTGAAATCGCCAAAACATCAGAAGCCGGGATGGAAATAGAGGAAGCCTGCATACCAATAAGGCAGGAAGTAGAAGCTGCATGCGAGCTTTTAGGTCTGGACCCGCTTTATCTTGCCAGTGAGGGAAAGTGTCTGGCCTTTGTAGCGCCGGACAGGTCAAAACGAGCCCTTGATATAATGCGCTTACAGCCGGAAGGTAAGGATGCCGCCATTATCGGTATGGTTACCAAAGGTCCGGCAGGAAGGATTGTGCTCAAGACCGCGGTTGGAGGGGCAAGACTGGTGGGGCCCCTGAGCGGTGAGCCGTTGCCAAGGATCTGCTGAAAGTTAAGAATTAACCGTTCACGGGGTTACAAGAATTTCAATACACCCACTTACCGCGGGTAAAACGGAAGATCTCGGTAACACGAATTTTTTTAGTCAACATCCCAGGACTTTGAAAGGTCTTTCGTCGGGTTTCACCTTTTTTTAAAAAATGCTTTTCCGAGTAATGTAGAAGTCCCACAAAGGGGGTTTCAGCAGATCCTGTCTCTTTGATGGTAAACTCACAATCCGGCCCATAGCACACGTATCGACCAACAAAGCCTTGATCCTGTGGTATAATATCAATGCCCCGAATGTTCATTCGGCCTATCCTGTCCAGTTTGGACATCCAAACATTGACGAATTGCTCAAAACTTTTTTGAGCCGCTGGTTTCCCAGGATCCGCTACGGCGATACAAGGCCCTGACAGTGTCAGGGCCAGTACCACCAAAAGCAAAATAGAGTGAACTAGATGTTGATTGCGCATGGGTATAAATACCTAGTCGAGTATTTTGAACACCACGCGCCGGTTCAATCTTTGGCCTTCCGAAGTATGATTGTCAGCTATTGGGTCGGCCTCGCCATAACCTACAGTCTCCAGACTGTTTTGAGAGATTCCTTTCTCGCCCAAGTAATTACATGCAGAGGCTGCTCTTCGCTCAGACAGACCCTGGTTGTATTTCTCCGTCCCTATCCAATCGGTATGCCCCTCAATAATTACCTTTATATCAGGATTTTCCTTTAGTATCACAACTGCTTCATCAAGGACCGGCACAAATTCAGGCTTGATGTCCGACTTGTCAAAGTCGAAGTTGATTCCACGTAAAACTATTTTTTCTGGAACCTCGACCACGACAACTTCTTCTTTAACCTCTTCTACAACAGCGGGTTCGGGTTCAGGTACTGGTTCAGGTATAG
>JAYEMY010000324.1:0-1867 GCA_034718455.1 Thermodesulfobacteriota bacterium | reverse complement strand
GCAAATCTCAAGTGTCATGTGCAATATTGTCCGGGAAAATGGGTTTAGGTTGGGCGCCGTAAATGCAAATCAAAAAAGATACAAAAGTAAAAGTCCAATATCGTCCTGAGCTTGGCTCCGGCGCGGTACTTCAGGTGGCAGAAGCTCCTGGAGGTGAATACAATGTTGATGTGGTTTTTGAAAAAGATGGTAAAAGGTTTTTAGAAACCTTCCCCCAGAGTAGTTTCTTAACCGCACAGGTTCCATGGTTTCCCCCTTTTGAATGCCGGTGTCGAAACTGGAAATTCGAAATATGGAAACCTTACTCTCCAGACTGTCCTTTAATTTCATTGATGAGTGCCTCAATTTCATGAATCAGCGCAGGAAAGTTAGGTTTTGTAAAACTCATTTCGGGTGCAGGGATCCGATGATGCTTTATGCCTGGATGTATGTGTTTGTGATGCGGAGCGGTGCTTTGCAGAGCAGGATCACTTGGATGTGGTTGTGAATCATACCAGTACAGTTTTTTGTTCCCGCGCCATACTTCATACCCATACCAATCGATTGCAACCGGTAGGCTGCGATAGACCAAACGTTCTCGAACTACCAGACGGATATCACTATCAAAATCGAGTTCACCTGTCACTCGCGCTAAGGTCGAACCACGCCGGATAAATGTCACTGTTGAACGACGCACGGACGGAAATTGATCGGTGAGCGTGTATAGGAACAGCTCATAATCTCCGGAAGTGCGCAGTGGATTGCTCATGGGTAAGCGTGAATCAGTCCTGCCAGACTGGGAGCATTAGCTTGTCGGCGTTGGATTGCATTGCGATATTCAGCTTGCCTCGCAAGCCAAGTACGATACACGCTGGCCCATTCGCCAAAGTCCAATACCCAGCTGTCATCCTCTGGTTCTTCACCACTAACGTAAGCAGCATAGAAAAATTCTGAACGGATTCCATACTTTCGTTCAAAGGCCAGGAGGTCTTCTTCAAGCGCGTGAATATCAACAAGAATTTCTTGCAGAGTCATCGTTTACCTCTACTTAATTTTGACATAGTTCCTTCTTTCTTTATACTAACATTATGCTGTCGGTCAAGTTGGCTAACGCAACGCATGATCGGCCCTGCTGACCGTGTTTTGTAATTCCGAGCCGCTTCTATGACTCATTATTCGCCTCGGGGTGAAACGCAATCCTTCTCATGTGATAGCGGCTCTGGCACGCCGGAACACCTCCTCGGCCCTTATCTCTTCAACTGTAGCCTCACGTAGTTCCTTCAAACGTCGCTCTGCTTCAGCCACCCACAATCGCGAATTTTCGATCTCGGATGGAGCATCAATGCTCAATATGAGCTTTTCCGCTTTTTTACCGTTTCGAAAGCATCAATTAAAACAAACGGCTCATTATCGTTTGCTATGAGGAAATCCACTTCCTGCTGTTCCTTATTCTTAATCTGAAGTTTCACCGTTTTTAAAATTTCAACTATTTGTTTTTATTGAATAAATAATTATGGGGAGGGGTTATGCCAAGACAGGCAAGGCTTGATGCCCCTGGGACATTCATCATGTCATTGACAGGCAAACAAAGCTGGGCCTTGATCATCGTTTGGGCCACTCGAACTGACATTTGAATATCGAATATCGAACAAGGAATTATGAATGTCGAAGGGAATGACTTTAAAATCCTTCATGATTCGAGATTCCTTGTTCGATATTCTGCGGTTTAACATCGTATTGGCCGAAACAATGATCAAGGCCCAAAGCTGGATCGGGCACTCTATATGGTAGGATGGTATGTCTATATAGTTCGGTGTGCTGACGGAAGTCTTTATACCGGAGTAAGAGATATTGGTATCTGCTCAACGATACCTTAACTTTAGGCACC
>JAYEMY010000323.1:0-7975 GCA_034718455.1 Thermodesulfobacteriota bacterium | reverse complement strand
CATTAAAGCCTATGATGATTGCATCTGAGGCAGATGCCAGCAAGACGTCGGATTCTGTAATGGCCCCTATACCGCTCCTGACGAAATTTACCTTTATCTCTTGAGTGCTGAGCTTGCTCAATGCCTCCAGAAGGGCCTCCACAGAGCCCTGGACATCTGTCTTGAGTAATATGTTGAGTTCTTTGAGTTCCTCCTCCCGGAGTTTTTCAAAGACATTTTCCAGACTTACCTTGCTGCCCTTAAACAATTCTGCCTCTCTGATCTTGCGGTGGCGATACGCAGCCACGTCTCTGGCCTTTTTGTCGTCAGAAAGTACTGTGAATTCGTTCCCTGCCTCCGGCACGCCGGAAAGACCCTGAATTGCCACAGGCATGGAGGGGCCGGCAGTCTTTATCCTTTCACCTTTGTCGTCGAACATGGCCCGTACTCTGCCGTGGTGTATGCCGCAGACCAAAGCGTCACCTATGTGCAGCGTCCCTTCTGCAATCAGCAGGGTAGCCACAGGGCCACGCCCCTTGTCCAGCTTCGCCTCTATCACGTGACCCCTGGCAGGCCGATTTGAGTCTGCCTTGAGTTCCATTACCTCGGCCTGAAGAGCCATCATCTCAAGCAGTTCTTTAATTCCCGTTTTTTCTTTGGCTGAGATGTTGATGCAAATGGTCTCTCCACCCCAATCCTCCGGGATCAATCCCAGTTCAGCAAGCTCCCCCTTCACCTTTTCCGGATTCGCTCCTGGTTTGTCGATCTTGTTGATTGCTACAATGATGGGCACCTCGGCTGCCCGAGCATGATCTATAGCCTCACGTGTCTGGGCCATTACGCCATCATCCGCTGCCACCAGCAAAATTACGATATCAGTAACCCTGGCCCCGCGAGATCTCATAGCAGTGAATGCCTCATGGCCCGGGGTATCCAGAAAGACTACTTCCTGGCCGGAAGGAAGTGTGACGTGATATGCGCCTATATGCTGGGTGATGCCACCTGCCTCCCTTGAGGCTACATCCGCTTTGCGTATAGCATCCAGGAGTGAAGTCTTTCCATGATCTACATGGCCCATAATTGTAATCACTGGAGGTCTTAGCACAGGCTTGCCTCCTTGGACATCCTCAATGTGGACCAGATCTTCAGCCACGGACTTTTTCTCCAGCTCATAGTCAAATCCGGATGCCACAATGCTGGCTACGTCGTAATCAATAGACTGATTTACCGTGGCCATTATATCCAGCCCCATGAGCTTCATTATAACGTCTCCTGCCTTGACGCTCATCCGCTTGGCAAGCTCACCTACCTGAATAGTCTCATATATGGCAAACTTTCGTTTGCTTGCTTTGGGGGGCGCAGTGCCGAGATAGGAAGCTGAATTGCCATGGATCTCGGAAACCCTGGTTTTCTTTCGGCCGGAAGCTGTAATATTGCGCTCTTCTGCAAATATTTTGTCTGTATGTCTCTGCCTTCCCCTTCGCTTGGGAGTAACCCTACGCTTTTTGAGCGATCCTCCCAACTCCGACATCTGAACTACTCTTTTGCCCTTTTTTCTGTCCTTTTTCCCTGGGGCTACAGAAATATCAACTAAAGGGACCGGCGGTCCTACAGGAGGCGCACCATTGTAAGAGGGCTTTTTATCTCGAGGGGCAGGGCTTTTAGGTTTATTGTTTGGCTGCTGGAGAATTTCGATCCTCGGCCGATCAAGGATCTTTACAAAGCTTTTGGGCTTAGCGACTTTGGCCTTTTTTACAGTCTTGGGTTTGGGAACGCCTTTAGGCTGGACAGTCTGTTCTTCAGGCAGAGGTTCTTCCACTACTTCTGTTGCGGTCTCGGTTACCTCTTGCCCGGATTCGATTTTTAACTGTTCTGCTTCAATAGCCGGGGCTTCTCCCTCAGCCTCAATTTCTTCCTCTTCCCTGACGACAGGGATAGCCTCTTCAGCGTTTTCCTCCGTCACAGCAACCTTTTCCGGCTTGGGTGTAATAATTTCAGTCTTTTTCACAGGTATCTTGGGAACGACCTTCTCTTCAGATTCAACTGGACGAATGATCTTTTTGAGGATAATTTTCCGATGCCTGAGACGCACTGTGGTTTTGGGCTTGCCCTCTTGTTCTTTCTTTTCTGCCGCCTGTGCTTTGTCCTTGAACTTGTGGCGGATATCCCGAGCCTCATAGTCCTCAAGCGTACTCATGTAGTTCTTGATATTGTAGCCAAGATCCATGATCTTGGTCGCCATCTCTTTGCTGGCTATTCCGAATTCCTTGGCCAGCTCATGGACTCTGATTTTAGCCATGCCTGTCTTTAACCCCCGGCAATATAATTTTTCTTAAAAGAGCTGGTCAAGCTCTTGTGTAGTTGAGCGTTTAGCTTTAAAAAATCAAGGCATTAGATTGATTAAAAATAACACCTAATGGGTTCACCTTGTTGAATCCCCAAGTGTATCCGGAACATTTTGTCCGGAATTACTTTGCGACTCGTGGTCCTCGGCCTTCTCTTCTATCTCAGGCAAATCCTCTTTTTCGGTCCCGGTCTCTTCACTGGTATCTGTTTCTTCAGCTAGGGCATCCTCTTTCTCAGTTTCCTTTTCCTCTATCAGCTTTTTGGCCTCTTCCACTAATGAGCTTATCAACTCCGTACTCAGGTTGGTTTCCTGTGTAAGTTCATCAGGATCAGCCTGAGCAAGAAGTTCAAGTGAAGTGACACCCAAGTCATAGATTTTGTCCGCGATATTCTCTGTCATATCTGTCATAGCGGATATCTCTAATAATGAATAATAGTCAGGGTCCTGGTAGTGTTGATAGCGGGTCTCACTCCTTACATCAATTCTCCAACCAATGAGTTGGGCGGCAAGACGCACGTTTTGCCCCTGACGTCCGATGGCAAGAGAGAGCTGGTCATCCGGCACGATAACTTCCAGTGACTGGCTGGAATCATCTACTATAACCCTGGAACATTCGGCAGGGGCCAAGGCATTGTAGATATACTTTGCCGGATCAGGACTCCACGGCACTATATCTATTTTCTCGCCCCTGAGTTCCTGGACTACTGCCTGGACCCTTGAACCGCGCATTCCCACACAAGCCCCCACGGGATCCACATCAGACTCGCTGGAGCTTACAGCGATTTTGGATCTGCTTCCGGGTTCCCTGCTCACTCCCATGATCTGAACTATCCCATCGGAGATCTCCGGTACTTCCAGCTCAAAAAGCTTAATCAAGAATTCCGGATGGGTCCTGGATAAAACGATCTGGGGCTCCCTTTGTGTATCTTTCACGTCTATAATGTAGGCACGGAGCCTGTCACCACGGCGGTAACTTTCGCTGGAAATCTGCTCGGATGTGGGCAGGATAGCTTCTGTACGCCCAAGATTGATTATGACATTTCCCCTTTCGTAGCGCTGAATAATGCCGTTTACGACTTTGCCTTTCCGGTCCTTGAATTCCTCATAAATAAGATCCCTTTCAGCAGTCTTCATCTTCTGAATGATGACCTGTCTGGCTGACTGGGCTGCTATTCGCCCCAGGGCTGAAATATCCATTCTGGTGCCGATGCAGTCCTCCAATTCACATTTGGAATCAAGCTCTTTAGCCTCTTCCAGGGAGATTTCTAATTCCTTGTCATGCACCTCTTCTACTGCGGTACGATATTGAAATACCTCAATTTCTCCTTGGGCATTGTTAAAATTAACTTCCAGGTCAAGACGTACACCGTATCGCTTTTTTACAGCCGATTTAATTGCCTCCTCAAGGGCAGCAATAAGGACATCACGGTTCAGTCCTTTTTCCCTGCATACTTGATCTATAATTATCTTGAGTTCTGAACTCATATTTTATTCCTTGTACCTAAGTTGAGCGATTAGCTGTTAGCCATTAGCTGTTAGCTTTAAAAAAAAGGCATTACGTTAATTAGAAATAACACCCATCAGGCTGCCCGCCCTGATAATCATTAAACTAATAGCTAAAGGCTAATCGCTCAATTTAAGTTAAATTATATCCAGCCGTGCTTTAGCTACCAGCTCAAAAGGGATACTAAAAATCGTTTTTTCTGAGGAAACGACAATAAAATTTTCTTTTGTCCCATTCAAAATGCCTTTAAAATTTCTGCGGCCTTCTATTGGTTTCCTGGTCTTGATAAAGATTTTCTGACCAGCAAATCGTTCAAAATCATTCATTTTCTTAAGCGGTCGATTAATCCCCGGAGAAGACACCTCCAGATTATATGACCCCGGCACGGAATCCTTCGCTTCCAGGAGATCGCCTGCCAGATGACTGATGTATGAGCAATCATCGATTGTCACTCCACCAGGCTTGTCTATGATAAGCCTCAGGATTACCCCCGAAGGCTCGCGACCATATTCCACGTCGATCAATTCCATACCGGCATATGCCACCAATGGTTCAACAAGTGCCCTTACGACCTCTGCTTGTTGTCCATTATTTTTTTTGTTAAGTACCATAAAAAAATAAAGTGGGCTAAGCCCACTTCATTAGCAGAGTATTATTGATATTTGTACGTTACTACCACAACACCAAAAACCCCCACTAGTTGAAGTAAACATCTGTCCCAGCCGACCAATATCGACATGAGCATACACGAACCTCAAAAAGGGTTGGAGCGGGCGACGGGGTTTGAACCCGCGACCCCAAGCTTGGGAAGCTTGTACTCTACCAACTGAGCTACACCCGCTTGTAATTCAAACGCATACTAAGAATAAAATGGAAAATGTCAAGAATTTCGAGAAACTCTGGATATTTCATATCGCAGGTTCGCAGTCCGTTTTTATACAAAGTTTTTGCCTAAGCTAACGGCTAACAGCTAATGGCTGGCATCCATCTACGTTAAAAAAGTGCCACCTGTGCGGTTACACGTCAGATTGTGCAACATACGAAAAAGAAAAGAATTATCACGAAAGGACGAAAGCACGAAAGCACGAAAGGGATAAAACATATTGGACGAGTTGAATTTCAAGGAAGCACTGATTTGCCCAACTTAGGTCATATCTCAAAGCAGCGGGTCTAAAGGTGGGCTTATTGCTGAATTTTGCAAAACCCGCTCTGGAGATAAGGCGGGTTGTCAACTAATTTGAGGTATCATTGTGTTTTCGTGTTTTCGTACTTTCGTGTTTTCGTGATTGATTTTGAATAGTTTCTTAACCGCACAGGTCCAAAAAGTGTAAACTACAAAATGAAGGATGCCAAGATATCCGGACTAGAAGTTATTACTTGACAAATACAGGGTTAGTTTGCTAATTGAATGACTAAGAAAAGAAATGTCACTCTTTTTAAGATCATGTATGCGTCATTCTACATGACTGTGACGAATAATTTTTGATATCCAAAAATTATAACGGCTTGATTATTTTGAAAAAATTTACTTTTTGCTTTCAACATTATTAAAACATTTTTTAAAATGTAATTTGTGGTAAGACTGAATGAAAATTCAATTTTTGGGATATATCCAAAAAAGGATGATTCCAGTAAGGAAGGTGTGCTGAGGAATGAAAAATAAAACTGTTTCGTTTATTAAAATTATAAACACATTCTTTTTGTCCGCAGCGATTTTGATTGCATTTACCGGTGTTGCCATAGCGCAAGAGGCGGTAAGCCTTCAAAATACCGACTGTATAAAATGCCACAAAACAGAACCTGTGAGTATAGAACAGAACGGCGGTCTTCATAAGACGGCCGTAGGGTGTTTGGACTGCCATACAGAACACCCGCCTTTGGGGACAAAAGCAATTCCGCAATGTGCCATGTGCCATTCAGGGAAATCACACTACGAATTAGATAACTGCCTTTCCTGCCACTCTGATCCGCACCAACCCCTTGCATTACATTTGGATGATAATATCACTACAGCATGCCTAACCTGTCATCCGGAACAGGGCAAAGAACTTCAGGACCATCCAAGCAAGCACACTGAGGTCGCATGTACTTTTTGTCATACTTATCATGGAGAGATTCCCGATTGCTCCGTGTGTCATGAACCGCACGCACAGGGTCAAACAACAAGTGATTGCCTCGGATGCCATCCAGTGCATCAGCCATTGGTGATCCATTATGCCAATGAAACACCAAGGTCTTACTGCACGCCGTGTCACGAGGAATATGGTGATCTTATGAACAAGACCACCACCTTACATAAGACATTCACCTGTGCATTTTGTCACAGGGGAGTCCATCCTGTCGTCCCGCAGTGTGAGACATGCCACGGCAAACCACACTCGGCGGCACAGCACAAGGCAATGCCGAATTGCCTGGACTGCCATTTAGATGCACACAATCTTGCCAAATAAACCGGGAGTAAGGGGCAAATATTATTGAAATATTTAGGATTAATGGAATCGAACCAGCAGAAAAATTTTGGAACAAAGGACTAGGACAATGACGGTAAAAAATGGGATTGGAATACTGATCGGAGTATTATGTCTGCTTCTTCTCGCCATCTGTTTTGGATGTGTGAAGCAACGGCCTGCAGCCTCAGAAACCGGAGAAGTTGCTCAGCCTTCAGAGGCTGCACCTGTGGAAGTTGCGAAGGCCGTTGAGCAAACTGTAAGCGTCTACAATGTTAAAGTAACGCCTCTAACCAGCGGGGAATGCGCTCAATGCCATATGGATCAATTCACAAGGATCAAAAAAGACGGGGGTAAGCATGTTGCTGTTGCATGTACGGATTGCCACGAAGTTTATCATGCATATAATCCTTTGAAGAACAATTACGTTGAGATTATGCCAAAATGCTCAGCCTGTCATGATGATCCCCACGGCAAAGACGAAGCGGTTCAAAAATGCGCAGATTGTCACGCCGATCCCCACAGACCGGTAGTGGCAATACCGGATCCATCCAATATTGAACTGCAGTGCAGGGTGTGTCATACTGATATTGCTCAGATCCTGACCAAGAACCCCAGCATGCACACGGAAGAAGCCTGCTCCTCATGTCATTCCCAGAAACATGGCAGAATCCCTGAATGTTCGGAGTGTCACGAAAATCACAGTCCACTGGTGACAATGAATACGCCGGAATGTCTTGCTTGCCATCCTGTTCACGAGCCTTTGCAGATCACCTACTCCGGGGAAGTAGAAAAGAACCTGATATGCGCCGGATGTCATGATGTGCCGTTTGATCAACTCAAGGCCAATCAGACCAAACATTCGGAATTGGCATGTGCGGAATGTCATCCCACTCACAAGGAACTCATGGCTTGTCAGGATTGTCATGGTGATGCGCCTCACAATCCGGCAATACATAAGAAATATCCAACATGCGGGGCTTGCCACAGCATAGCGCACGATTTGCGTATGTAACGCGCAATTAACTGACAGAATTATAAGGGGATAAGCCCAAAGGCTTATCCCCTTATTTTTGTATTCGTTCAGGGTTTGTGGGGCACCGATTAGCGGAATCTGGATTTTTTCGATGAGGGTACGGCCTGAAAATTCGGTTCGGCAGCCCCGGCATGGGTAAATTCGGGGATAGTAATCGGTACTTCCAGCACTTGGACCCTGTTATTGAAAAAATCCGCCACTATTAGGTTTCCGCGGCTGTCAGTAGCCGCGCCGGTGGGAAAGTTGAACCAGCCTGGCCCCCAGCCCTGGCCTCCAAATTCAAAAAGGTACCGGCCCGTAAGATCATAGACCAGGATAGTCTGGCGCATGTAATCTACAACATAAATTCGATCTCTCTCGTTGTCCACTGCAAGGCCCCTTGGACGGCTCAACTTGCCGGAAGACCCACCCTTCTTGCCGAAGGAGAAAAGGAAATTTTCTTCCCGGTCGTATACATAAACCTTGCTTGTCTCCTCACTTAATAGATAGAGACGGCCTGATCTGTCAGTGCAGACTTCGAGAATAAGGACCGGACTCTTACCCTGCCTTGGTTCCTGTACTGTTTCCGATCCGGGGCTGGTTTCTTCCTCTGTGCCCCATACCGTGTCCAATGGAGTCAGACACCTGAGGAAATTGCCCTCTTTGTCCAACACGAGAATTCC
>JAYEMY010000322.1:0-1893 GCA_034718455.1 Thermodesulfobacteriota bacterium | reverse complement strand
ATTTTGTCTTCGGATGTGTCAAAGCCGATGGTTTTTATTTTCTTGCCAAAGGCTATTGCAAGCGGGAGTCCAACGTAACCCAATCCAACTATTGCTACTGAATTTGCCGCCATGTTATAAATGCTCCTTATGAATGTTTTAACCTAAAGTGATTGGTTCAAAGTTCAAAGGTGATAAGGTATTGATATACATCACTTTAAAGCACAATACACAGATTAACATTTTTCACCTAATGAGTGAAAAATGTCTGCCGTCTCTATTGAGGCTTCATCCTTTTGATATCAGACAGTTAGGGCTCTCCAGCCGTGAACCGCTCAACCTATGTTTAATATATATCGATCAGAATGTTATAAATGTTAAATTAAGGTAATATCAGAAAGGCCATAGTCTTGACAAGTAAGTCGTGTCAATTTACTCAAGTTTCCAGCAGGAATGGAGAGTAATCATGGATCCGGAAAGAATATTCAGCCTGTTAAAAAGTAATTTTTCTCTTGAAAAATTGGTCCTTATTTTGGGCTTTCTGTTGGTGTGTTTCGTAAGTTACTACGCTACCAGAAGATATCTAATTCAGGGGCTATATTATATCTTTCGCCGGACAGAATATAAATGGGATGATATCCTTATTGAAAAGGGGGTATTTAACCACCTGGCCTACCTGGCCCCTGCTATTGTGCTCTATTACGGCATGGATTTTTTCCCCTCCATTACGGAGCCTGCAAAGAGAATTATCGGCGCGTACGTCTTTCTCAATATTATTTTGTGGTTTGGCAAATTATTGACTGCCGGGGAGGCCATATACAATACATATCCCATATCAAAAAAGTATGCAATTAAGGGATCTGTTCAGATATTAAAGATAATTCTTTATATATTAGGTGTAATAATAGCAATTAGTCTGCTTATAGATAAGTCCCCATGGGTACTTCTAAGTGGAATAGGTGCTATCACTGCTGTACTTCTATTTGTATTTAAAGATACCATATTATCATTTCTTGCAAGCATACAAATATTAATGGATGATATGGTCAGGGTCGGTGACTGGATAGAGATGCCCAAGTATGGAGCCGACGGTTCTGTCGTAGATATGGCGCTTCATACAGTAAAAGTTCAGAATTGGGATAATACAATAACTACTATTCCGACTTATAAATTAATAGAAGATTCCTTTAAGAACTGGCGTGGCATGAGTGACTCAGGGGGCAGGCGGATTAAGCGTTCTATTTTAATAGACCAGTCCAGTATTCGATTTTGCGATAATGCGATGATTGAGAAATTTGAAAAAATACAGATGCTGAATGAATACGTCCGATGTAAAAAAGCAGAACTGGATACGTACAACAAGAAGTATGGTATAGACACCAGCCAGATCGTAAATGGCAGGAGGATGACCAATGTGGGAACCTTCAGGGCCTATGTGATAGCATATCTCCGCAATAATCCGAAGATTCGACAAGACCTGACTTTTCTGGTGCGTCAACTGGCCCCTACCCCTGATGGTCTGCCTCTTGAGATTTACGTATTTTCGAACGATATTATCTGGGCGAACTACGAAGCAATCCAGGCGGATATTTTTGACCACATACTGGCCGTGGTGCCGGAATTTGGACTCAGGGTCTTCCAAAAGCCATCCGGACATGACCTTGGTAGGATATCCGGGTTACACATACAATGACGTATGGTATAAGGCGCTAAGCGCGAGTATAACGGGTTATGTGAATCCGGTACAGCGAAGTTGGCATCCTATCAGCGGGTAGTGGATACGTAAAGATGTAACCGTTCACACTCCCTGGCAGCCGACAGGCTTTTGCAGGGTTTCAATCGCGGACAAGGTTGCACCAAAAGGCGTATTCTCAATGGATTGTGCTTTGAAACCCGAAAAAGGCTGTTGGCTGT
>JAYEMY010000321.1:0-8072 GCA_034718455.1 Thermodesulfobacteriota bacterium | reverse complement strand
TCTAAGGAAGTCACCTCGTCTTCAACTGCTGGATACGGGACTGCTGAACTACTTTGGCGGCTTGCAGGAACAGTATTTTTATCATGATAATCTGCATGCCTTTTACAAAGGCATACTTGCGGAACATATTGTCGGGCAGGAACTTATCGCCATACAAACCAATACCCGAAAAAAGCAATGCTTCTGGGTACGCGAAAAAAGCCAGTCACAAGCCGAGATTGATTTTCTCGTGCAGTATAAGGGCTATGTGATTCCTGTTGAAGTCAAGTCAGGCAAGACAGGCAGGCTGCGATCATTACATCAATTTATGGACAGATGCCCCCATCTTTACGCTGTCAGAATGTATGCAGGTCATCTGGAGATACAACGGGTAAATTCTCCGTCCGGCAAAAACTTTTATCTCTTGAATCTGCCTTATTTTTTAGTCTCTTCTGTTCATAAATATCTGGGGTGGATGATTGAAAATATTGAAGGACGAGGACGGATTTAGGGGACAAACATATCACAACCAGTGGAATCATCCCGAAAATCGGGAATCAGGATAGAGCTTGACTAGCTATTGCAACCATGGTTACTGTAATGCAGATTTCAATAATCAGCCAAGGATAAAAACCATGCAGTTTTACAATCGAAAACGGGAACTGGATATTCTGGCCAAGCTCAGACAACAGACGGTTCAGACAGCAAGGATGACCGTACTGACCGGCAGAAGACGGGTTGGCAAAACCAGACTTGCGCTGGAATTTGCCAGAAACCATAAACACCTCTATTTCTTTATTGCCAAAAAAACAGAACGGCTGCTTTGCCAGGATTTTCTCGCAGAAATTAAGAAGATTTTTCCCATCCCAATTATCGGGGAAATTCGCTCTTTCAAAGACATCTTTGCCCTGTTGCTTGAACTCTCCAAAAATGAACAATTCACCCTGATCCTGGATGAATTTCAGGAATTTTACACGATCAATACAGCCATCTATTCGGAAATTCAGCACCTGTGGGACATTAATAAAGATCAGTCCCAAATTAACCTAATCTGCATCGGCTCGGTCTACTCCCTGATAAACAAGATTTTTCAAAACTCAAAAGAGCCTCTCTTTGGCAGAGCTGATCGAATACTTTACCTGAAGCCATTTTCCATAATAACAATCAGCCATATCCTGGCCGACTATAATCGGCAGAAACCAGCCACTCTTTTCGACTGGTATGTCCTCACCGGTGGCATGCCGAAGTATATGGACATCCTGGCCACTAATACCGACGGTTCCTTCCACGACATGATCGACTTTATGGTGGCGGACTATTCTCCCTTTCTGCATGAAGGGAAAAATGTGCTGATTGAAGAATTCGGCAAAGAATATGGAACTTATTTTTCCATTCTCGAATTGATCAGTATGGGCAAAACCGGCCGGAGCGAAATCGAATCAATCATGGAGCGGAAAATAGGCGGATATCTGGCTCGGCTCGAAGATGATTACAACCTGATTGAGAGAGTGCGACCGATAAATGCCAAGCCGAGCGGCAGGCTGCTCAAATATAGACTTAATGATCATTTCCTGAAATTTTGGTTCCGCTTTATTCATCGAAATTGGAGCGCTGTTGAGGCGGGCAATTTCAATTATATAAAACAGGTACTCAAGCGTGATTACCAGACATACTGCGGACGCCTTCTCGAGCGTTTTTTTCAGGATCTTTTTTCCTTAAGTGGTGATTATAATCGGATCGGCTCATACTGGGACAAAAAAAATCTTAATGAAATCGATCTTGTGGCCATAAATGATCTTGAGAAAATAATTGTCATGGCTGAGATCAAGCTGAACAAGGAACGCATTAACCTGCGGATATTAAAAGAAAAATCAAAATATCTTCTGGCATCTTTCCCAAACTATAAACCCAGGTGGCTGGCCCTTGGGTTAGAAGATATTCCTTCTTACTTAGTACCTGAACGAAAACCCCCCTTTTTGTCACTTCGACCGTAGGGAGAAATCTTTAAAATAGAAGCTCCTATTGTGGCTGTCAAGGAAATTGGAATTGATTTTATTTTTTATACCTTGTAAAAAAACATAAATATTGATAATATAACCGGTGATAATATTACCTAAGTTAAGGTATCACCTTGGACTTATTTAACAATCGCAGGTGGGATATGTACAGAACAGCATCAGATTATCTTTTAAAATGGAAAAACAAAAAAAGACGCAAACCTCTTGTAATCCGCGGAGCAAGACAGGTCGGGAAATCTTATCTTGTTTCCATGTTTGCAGAGCAGAATTTTTCAGATTTTATTGAAGTGAACTTTGAAAGAAACCCTGAAATGAAATCCCTGTTCACCGGGACATCGGAAAAAATTATCCAGCTTTTGGAACTTAAATTTAACAAAAAAATCGATACTAAAAACACCCTCCTTTTTTTAGATGAAATTCAGGCAGCACCGGAAGTATTCGCAAAGCTGAGGTATTTTTATGAAGATATTCCCGAATTACATGTAATTGCAGCAGGATCTCTGCTGGAATTCCTTCTTGATAATCATACTTTTTCAATGCCCGTGGGAAGAATAGAGTATTTACATCTGGGGCCCATGACTTTTGAAGAGTTTTTGACAGCAAATGGTAATACAATGCTGGTTGATTTCATTCAAAACTTTTCTCTTTCAGAAGATGTACCGGTTCCTGTTCATTATGATTTAATTTCCCTTTTTAAATCATTTCTGATTATTGGCGGAATGCCTGAGGCGGTTTCTGCTTTTGTTGAAACACAATCTTATCATGAATCTGAAATTGTAAAAGAATCAATTATAGGAACATATGAAGACGATTTTAATAAATATTCCTCAAGGGTTAATCATGTGCGAATCCTTAAAGTTTTCAAGAAACTTCCGTTGATGGTTGGTGAAAAATTTAAGTATGTGAATGTTGATAAAAATGAACGTGCTAAAAATATTGCAGAAGCTTTGCATGTGCTCGAAATGGCAAGGATTGTCTTTCGGATAAATCATAGCGCGTGTAATGGGGTTCCGTTAGGTGCTGAAGTAAATGAAAAAAAATTCAAAATCACGTTTCTGGATGTAGGGCTTATGGTCAGCGCCTGTGGAATGAGTATGCTTGATATTGAAAATGCAGATAATGTAATGATGGTAAATTCCGGTAGATTGTGTGAACAGTTTGTGGGACAGCACCTTCTTTATTTGAATGAATATTATAAAAAACCGGAATTGTATTACTGGGCACGAGAGGCTAAAAACTCTTCGGCTGAAGTGGATTATGTGATCTCTTCAGGCGTAAAAATAATACCGGTAGAGGTAAAGGCAGGAAAGACCGGTCGCCTGAAATCGCTTCATCAGTTTGTAAAAGAAAAAAACGTTGATTTATCTGTTCGAATCAACCTGGCCCAACCATCAATTTATCAGGAATCAAACAAGGTGTCAGGAGGGAAGACAATTGAATATAAGTTGCTTTCAATCCCTTTTTATCTTATTGGGCAGGTTAACAGACTGGTACAGGAGGCAATGTCCCAGTGAACAGTTGCCGGGCCGAAGTTCCTTTTCAGGTAAAAGTTCAGCCACTAAGGCACAAAAGAGCTTTAATTTTAAAGCCTTATCAAAAAGAGAAAAAAGTCGTAGATACGGCATATACTGTACATTAAGAATTATATTATAATCTTGGTGTCTTAGTGCCTTTGTGGCTGAACTGTTACGGCAAATGTTTGCGAAGAAAGAGAAGGGCGTTGACCATATGATTTTCAACGGTCTTGGGTGAAATTTTCAACTGCCTGGCGATTTCTTAGCGAGAAATTCCAGGCGGGGAAGGGCCTTGCCTACCTTTTTACCCATCAGATAGGAGACAGATGCATAATAGAGGATGGAGCCATCTTTTGTTTCACTGGTTTCATAACCCTTAAGAAAGGCGTCCCCGGCTTTGAGATAGTTCTCGAGATCAAGAAGGACGTCATCGCCCTTGTGAGACGCCATATTTGGAGTGCCAGGTATTTCGTGAACTCATCAAAAAACCCTGAGTTTAGCTATTTTCACGATGATTTTCTGGATGTCTTGCTAGATCAGGTCTGTTACGCAGCTTGAACATTCTAAAAACTGCCAAAGTGGAGTTGAAAGCGGGGATCTTGAATTTAAACTGGCGGCATAGTAAGGGGGGTATTCCTAACCGCACAGTTCGAAAAATATCATGAAAAATTATAAGAATTGACCACACTCATTCCGGTTGACCCTTTATTAATTCATTTGCAGCATCCGGTTTGGCGTCCTTGTTTCCGTCCTTGGCCTTCTTTTTTCCTAAAATGGCCTTTCTGAGTTCCTCAATGGCCTTTTTGCGAACTGTCTTTTTTACCTGTTCCTGCATCCCTGCAGTATCCAGTGTGGGATACGGACGTGTCACAGTGCCTACAAGTTTGAGGCGGATCTCTGCCTCACCAGTTTCGTCCACAAGGTATTTGGCCATTGAGACACGCTTTTTGAGTTTTTCACTCAACTCAGGAGAAAAATGCAAGGTGACCGGCAGATCCAGCTTGCCGTCAAGGCCGACGGTCCCTTTGGCTTGAGCATTGACATCCTTGCTGCTCATCCGGGTCTTGAGAGCCACCTGTCCCTTGATAATATGGAGTGAACCATCGATGTCTTCAAAGGACAGATTGTTAAGTTCGTCAAGCCCAAGGAGTTTGGCTACCGCCACGGTCACCGGAGTATTACTTACCCGCCCGTCATGAAGGCCGTATGTGCCATCAACAATGAGGGCGTTTTGGAGTTTGGGCCATTCGATACCGGCTCCGGAAAAGGTTAAATGGGACTGCAATGCACAGGAGATCATGTCCTTGGCCTTAGGTGCCAGAGATGCCAGCAATCCCTCTACATTAACGGATTCCATATCCAACTGTCCATCGTATACCAGGCCGGGTTTGTTAAAATCCGCTTTTATTTTGCTATGCACCTGTCCATCAGCCACCTTGGTAGAGAGATCTTTCACAGTTAATACGCCCTTATCAAGGCCGTATTCAAGCAAGAAGTCCTTTACTGCAAGCCCTTTGTACAGGGCCTGACCAATTTTAATCTCTCCCGCAGCCTTGAGACCGGGAGGCAGCGCTGTTCCAGGGGCAGCGGGGGAAATCGTTTTCATGTCTTTAGAAGGTCCTTTTTCCACTTTTTGAGATGCCGCGGGCAGACCTGCTGCAAGGGCAAGAAGATGATCGATATTAATGGTATCGCTTACTACATCCAACTGGATGTCAGGCACCTTTGCATAGTTTTTCACTTCTCCGCTGAGACTGACCTGCTCCTTTTCCAGGCTGACGTCCACTATGTAGCCCAGCCGATCCTGATCAAAATCGCCTTTTCCAAAAACATGGGGCCTGAGTTCTCCATATTCGGCATTTGCCTCAAAACGCAGATCTCCTCGATATCGCAGTGATGCCGGATCACGGCCGAGGTCCAGAGAGACCTTGATGTCGGCCTTTACGTCTGTGTCGGGAATCTCCTTGAGCGCATCGCGGACAACAAATTGCGCATTATCAACAGTCACCTTATTCACAGTGAGGGCCAGTGGAAGGGCGGCTGATGCAGGCTTACCTGTGTCTTCAGGCTTCTGTTTTCCAGGCTCAGCCTCGGCTAACACTGCCAGCGTCTCGAAATTAAACACCCCATCCTTGTCGCGCAGTACCCGTACATATGGAGCATCAAGGCGTACTTTGCTCACTACTATTTTCTGCTGGAGCAAGGGTAAGAGGTCATAGCGAAGCACAAATTCTTTTATACTGACAAAATCAGTATGACCATCTGTTTCCTTTACTGTAAAGTCTTTGACGGTGATGCCACTGAAAAGGCCCACGTCGATTCCACCGATCAAGACGGTTCTGCCCAAGGCCTTTTCCGCCCGGGGAATCACCAGGGCCTTTACACGGTCTTCGGTCAGATAGAAATGTACAAAAAGCGACAGCCCAACCAGCACTACACCAATCAACACAAAAAACGTCACAAGTATTTTGCTCAATTTTTTCATAATGCTGTTCCCCCCTTTTTTATAAGATCGTCATGGCGAGTCATAAACATAAATGGTAACCGTTCACGGTTACTATGTTGTATACCTTTCCAAATCCACTTCGTACAGCGAAAATATTAGAAATCCACAGGAAAGGAGACAAATATTGGTTATTCCAGAATCGAAGTTGCCCATGCACCAGAGCCCTCCTAAGCACAGTCTCTCCTCCGCTGTTTTTTGACAATCGTTCCTGATGTGTGTATATTGGGAACACTATTTCAAGTGGGGGAATTTATGCCTAAGACACGGTTAAATATCAGCCTTGACCAAGATTTGGCGAACTTTATCAAGGTATACGTTCAAGAAAACCGAACAACAGTCGCTGAAGTTGTTACGCAATTTCTCCTTGCACTCAAACGTCAGGCACAAGGAGATAGCATGGAGATCATATTTTCCAATCCTGACTTCCACAAAGCACTGGTCGCAGTACAATCCCGGCTCCGAGACGGAACAGCCCAATGGCATACCTTTGAGGAAGTTTTTAGCGACTGATGAAAGCAGAATTTGAAAAGGCATTTTTGAAAGGTGTCAAGAAACATGCCGGCATAAAAAAACGGATAGAACAAAAAGTTCGCCAGATTATGGAATTACCGGTTGAACTTGGTGAACCTCTGAAGGGCAACTTGCGAGGATTTTACTCCTGTCCGGTAAAACGTAACTTTATCATTATTTACCTGTATTGTGCCGCATGTCGCAAAAAAGGAGACGCTGAATTTGTGGCCTGTTCTGATTGTTCCAATACCCCTGATGACACGATTAAATTTGTATTATTGGGACCACATGATGAAGTGTACAGGATTAAATAATTCGTAACCGTTCACGGATTCAGGGTTACCTTTCTGTAGGGGTTCAAGGTTCAGAGGTTCAGGGTTGCTTTTCTTTTGTTAACTCACTAACCTCGCGCCCTGAGCTTTCAGCGCTGCTATGGCACAATCTACGAATTTATCATCATCTTTTTTGTAAATTTCCTTGTCTGATATCCATAATGCGTATAAATTAAACATATGTCTGAACTTTCCAATCCCCATGATCGTTTCTTCAAGGAGGTTTTTTCCCGGCAAGAGGTGGCGTTAGACTTCCTGCGCAATTATCTTCCCGGAGACGTTCTGAATTGCCTGGATGAGGAAACTCTTTATCTGACCAAGGACTCATTTGTGGACAAGGGGCTGAATGCCTATTTCTCTGATTTACTTTATCAGGTCAGTCTTAGAGATGGTGCGGACTCCTATGTCTATGTGCTTTTCGAGCACAAGAGTTATCCAGAGCCCTTAATTGCCTTTCATCTGTTGCGCTATATGGTCAGAATATGGGAACAGTATCTCAAGCAGGAGCTTTTTGAGAAACTGCCGCCTATTATTCCTGTAGTGATTTATCACGGCGCAGCCAAGTGGAAAGTGGCTGAAAAATTTATGGGCCTTTTCGAGTGTCCTGAGGATCTGGTACGTTTTCTTCCTGATTTCAGCTACGTGGTTTGCGATGTTTCCAGGTTTAGTGATGAAGAAATCAAGGGGATGGTGAAGCTTAAGGCCGCGTTACTCCTTTTCAGATACATATTGCACGATGAACTGGTAGACCGGCTTCCCGGGATTTTGGGTCTTTTAAAGGAGCTGACAACCAAGAGAACAGGTATGGAGTATCTGGAGACCGTCCTGAGCTATCTTTCCCGTGGCTCAGACAGGGTTGACGAGGAAGATCTTCGTCGAGCCGTTGAGGAGGCATTTCCATTGACAGGAGGTAAAATTATGCCGACTTTAGCTGAAAAATGGATTGAACAGGGTATTCAGCAAGGTATTCAGCAAGGTATTCAGCAGGGCATGCAGCAAGGTATTCAGCAGGGCATGCAGCAGGGCATGCAAGCGGCCAGGGAAGGCGTGATTGAAATACTGGAGGAGCGATTCAGTACAGTCACGAAATCCGTCCTTAGAACACTGAAGGAGATAGATGATCCTGATGTTCTCAAGATGTTGTATAAGAAGGCGCTACGCGTGGGTTCGGTCCAGGAATTTCGGGATGCCATGGATGTAGTGTTGCAATAGC
>JAYEMY010000320.1:0-8083 GCA_034718455.1 Thermodesulfobacteriota bacterium | reverse complement strand
CAATTTAGCAAAGCGCTTTCATGCCTTCTGAAATTCCCGGACTCAAAAGAAACGATTCCATATATTGCAAACTGTTACAAGGCATTGGGTAATTCTGAAAAAGAATCCGCCTTCCTTGAAAAACTCCGTAATATTGAGTTACTGTAGTCTCATGGTCCAAGAAAACTTCCCCAGATTAGTTGTCGCGGGCCTTAAGGGCGGAGCAGGAAAGACTGTTGCTGCTTTAGGGCTGGTTCGGGCATGGCAGAAACAGGGCCTTCGAATAATTCCTTTTAAAAAAGGCCCTGATTATATTGATGCCGGATGGCTCTCACAGGCAGCCAAAAGGCCCTGCTACAACCTGGATCCTTTCCTTATGTCCAGGGAAATCATCCGCAAGTCCTTTGCCTTCAGGGCAAAAGACGCTGATATCAATGTAATAGAAGGTAATCGTGGTCTCTTTGACGGCGTAGATGAGTCCGGTTCAAGTAGCACAGCGGAACTTGCCAAGTGGATAGATGCCCCTGTTGTCTTGGTTTTGGACTGCACCAAAATGACAAGGACGGCAGCGGCCCTTGTCCTGGGCTGTCAGAGGCTTGATCCGGAACTTCGTATTGAGGGAATAATACTTAACCATGTAGCCGGATTACGCCATGAAACAATTGTCAGGCAATCTGTGGAAAAATACACAGGCATTTCCGTACTCGGTGCCCTACCAAGGATGAAGGGTGATCCTATCCCCATGCGCCATCTTGGTGTAACTCCGTGGGAAGAACACCCGGAGGCAGCCGAAGCCCTGGACAGGCTGGGCCGGATGGTGACGGAATCAGTGGATATCCATGCATTAGCAAAAATCGCTGATCAGAGTAAAGAATGGAAATTTGGCAGCATGGATGCCGTGGAATTATTTCCTGGTGCGGAGGAAATCCCTTTATCACAAACGCCTCTTATAGGTGTGTTCCGGGATGGGGCATTTCAATTCTATTACCCTGAAAACCTTGAAGCTCTGGAGAAAGCCGGGGCAAAACTCATATTCATAGATTCCCTTCAAGGTGGCGGACTGCCGGAACTCGATGCACTATATATAGGGGGGGGATTTCCTGAAACACAGGCTGCCCGCCTCTCAGCTAATGAAGCCATGAGAAAAGATCTCTGTCAGGATATACATCGCGGACTTCCTGTCTATGCAGAGTGCGGAGGCCTGATGTATCTGGGCAGGCAACTTGTCTGGCAAGGGCGGACCTATCCTATGGCAGGAGCCATCGGTTGGGATTTTGTTGTGGGTGAAAAGCCGGTCGGCCATGGCTACAGCGCCATGGAAGTTGTCTCCCAAAACCCCTTTTATGATATAGGGACAATATTGCGGGGCCACGAATTCCATTACTCCAGACCGGTCCTGGTGGACAAAAAAAATTCGGGAAAACTAAGCTGCCGTGTAGTAAGGGGACATGGCTTTGACGAACAACTTGAAGGAATAACGTTTAAAAATATCTTTGGGACCTATACCCATATCCACGCCCTTGAACGCCCTGAATGGGCCACCCGCCTGGTTAAGATCGCTATTGAATATCGCCGCACAAAATCACATGGAACATGTTAAAATCCGACGGAAATTATTTTAAGCAATATTTTATAAACGGGGTTGACAACAAGAACGCCGATCGTCTATATGAACGACCAAGTAATTAAACGCCAATATATTTGGGCTTACTGATTATCATAAAAAGGAGGAAGTTATGTTTGAAATTACTATTGATTTTGATAAGTGCCAAGGCGATGAGGAGTGTGTGGGCAACTGTCCGTCTGAAGTATTTGACTGGGACGAAGAGGCTTCAAGGCCAATAATCGCCAGGCAGGATGACTGTTTGGGCTGTGAGACCTGTGTAGAGGTCTGTGAAGCAGGCGCCATTACCGTTGAGGAAGTCTAGCGCAAAATACACATCAAATCTTATCGAAAAAAAGGGGGTGGCCGATGGCCGTCCCTTTTTTTGTTGTATAGCCTGTGATTGGGCAGGCACATAGGCCTGCCCCTACATATTGCCTTTCTCATTGGCAAGAACGAGACGCGCCGCCTCTGCATCCTTTGTGATCTGTCCAGCCAGTTCCTTCGGCCCGGCAAATTTCTTTTCATCCCTCAATCGCTGAATAAAATTCAATTTAATCGGATGACCGTAGATATTTTTTTCAAAGTCGAATATGTGGACCTCGGCCCCCAGTTCCTGTCCACCAAAGGTGGGATTGTACCCGATATTCATCACCCCTCCATAGCACTGATCTTGATGAATAATCTGGACTACATAGACCCCCGATTTGGGGCATAAATCCTCCTTGTCAATGCGCAGATTTGCTGTGGGAAAACCTACGACCGGACCGCCTCGATGTATTCCCTCCTGTACGATTCCATGAATCTGGTAATACCTTCCAAGGAGGAGCCGGACTTTTTTCATCTCGCCCAGGGTTACATGTTCCCTGACATTAGTGCTGCTGGCCATCATACCTTCCACAGAAACAGGGGAGATAACATGGACCCTAAATCCAAGTTTGGATCCCATGGCCTGAAGTAAAGATATATTTCCCTGCCGGCCCTTGCCAAAGGCATAATCATAACCCACGACCAGGTCCTCCACCCCTATAGTCCGATGAAGTATTTTATTGACAAAATCGTGAGCGGACGTACCCGCAAGCTCTTTGGTAAAGGGTAAACAGACCAGGTGTTGAATTCCAGCCTCAGCTATCAGCTCCATCTTATGGTCCATGGTTGAAATAAGTTTTGGCGGATTTTGAGGCCTTAAGACCTTCATGGGATGAGGCTCAAAGGTAAGGGCGGTCGTGTCCCCGTTTCTTGGCCCTGCAAGCTCAACTACACGGCGGAAAAGGGCCTGATGTCCCAGATGTACTCCGTCAAAGTTACCTATGGTCAGTGCAGGCCGATAAAATGGTTTTTTAATCTCGTGCAGGCCTTTGTAAACATTCATTTCAAATTTTCTTCCGTTTCTGGTTGCAGCCTTTGCTCCAGACATTAATTTCCTGTTTGATCAACAAACAGTACAATGGCCCCTTGACAAGTGCAAGCACTGTCTATTTAATGATCTTCGCTCAGCCGAAGTGGCGGAATTGGTAGACGCGCTAGATTCAGGATCTAGTGGACAGTATATCCGTGGGAGTTCGAATCTCCCCTTCGGCACCACGTATTAGTGCCTGAACGAAAAAACGGTTTATACACAATTTTGAATTCTAAATTTTGATTTTTGAATTTAGGATTGCTGATTTTTGAACGGAATTATTTCCCGGTTTTTCCGTTTATTTTTTGACGCAGCACTCCGGACGACCGGAAAATCACGACTCTTCGAGGAGCAAGGATCATATCCTCTCCTGTATGTGGGTTTCTACCACGTCTGGACCTCTTATCCTTAACAGAAAATTTACCAAAACCGCTAACAAGAACGTTCTCTCCCGCCTCAAGACGATCTTTAATGATCTTGAGCAAGCTCTTTACGGCTTGAGCAGACTCTATTTTGCTCAATTTTTTACTTTTATATATACGACTTACAATATCTGCCTTAGTTAAGGTCATATTGAGACACCCTCCTCTCCAAACACATAAGGAACGTACAACAAATAACTTGAACAAATTAATGTCTTTTTTGCCGTCTTCTTCGTTGCTCGTCGATCACATAACCCGTTATGCTCGCTCCTCGCGCCTTGAATACAACAAAAAATCCTATTAATTTTTGTTCAACTTATTTATCTCCCGTTCCTACGATCAATCTCAGGGACCTGTTACAAATTTCAAAACATTAATACGTTAAAGAAAAAAACCCGTTAAGTCAAGAAGATATCTCCAAAATTCTTAGCCGTTCACGGGTTCAGCTTTCAGCGTTCAAGCAATCAACCATAGCCCTCAATTCATCAAGAGGTATTTGCCCTGGCGCAGCCTCATGACCCCTGGCTGGAGACGCATATGTCAGATAAGCCCCCAACGCCAGGCAGGCCAGCCTGCTCATCTTTCCAAAAGACCCCATACAGAAGGCTATTAAAGGAAACCCTTCATCCAGGGCCTTAAAATACAGCGAAAAAACTTTCAAGACATCCTGTGGACCCGCGGCCATAGTGACTATCTTCCCGATATCTGCCCCGGCCTGTCTTTCCGAATCAAACACTTCTATCAGTTTTTCCTTTGCAGGAGTGCAAGAAAAATCATGATAGGAAATGATGAGCTTTGTCCCGGTTTTACGAACCTTTTTTACTATAGTGTCCCTTAAGGCCGGATCTGTTCTAAGTTCAATATCAACATAATCCGCCCCTGCTGATATGGCCTTTTCCAAAAAGCTGATTCGTTCCTCTTCCGGACCTGAAAAAAGACCTCCTTCTGCTGAGGATATATTAGTAAAAATAAGGGGGCAGGGGCGATCTTTTGTTAAACGCACAAAATCCAGGGATTCCGCATCTACAAGAGTATCCAAACGGACCTCCGCCATATCGGCTTTTGCCGCCACCTGTTGCAGACGCTTCAGCAGGGCATCACAAGTATGTTCAGCCAGAGAGACACAGATCATGCGAGACAATCACCAAATCACTAAATCACTAATTAAAATACGGGTCCTTACGGGAATCGATTCCCTCCAGATAGCCGGCAATGGCCTTATCATACTTATTTGTTGTAATAAAGACCTTTCTGGCCAATTCAAAACGAGTAGTCAGGGTGGTTGCCCCATCATTGTCCTTCATTTCTCCAAGCACCTTTGAATAATCAGATGGATCTACAACCACAGTCACATACCGGAAGTTCTTTGCAGAAGACCGAAGCAGGGTCGGCCCTCCGATATCAATATTCTCAATGGCATCAGCCAAACTCACACCTTCTTTAGCCACGTTTTTTTCAAAGGCATAAAGATTTACCACTACCATATCAATAGAAGGAATAGCGTGGTCTTCCATCTGTTGAATGTGGTTAGCATTGTCACGAAGGGCCAGGATGCCCCCATGGACCACAGGGTGTAAAGTCTTCACCCTGCCATCCATCATCTCAGGGAAACCGGTAAGATCTGAAACATCCTTTACAGAAACACCCGCCTCTCTTATTACTCGCGCCGTACCACCGGTAGATACGATCTCTACACCCATATCCTCAAGTTCTTTAGCCAATTCCGGCACACCTGCTTTATCAGTTACGCTAATGAGTGCCCTTTTTATCTTTGTCATATGTATTGACCGCCTTTATTGCTTAAATTCAAAAAAAGATATGTATCCGTTCACGGAACGGTGAAATTAGAAAATAGAAATTGGAAATTTGGCCTTCATGCTTTTGTGCTGTTGATGAACGCATTCAATTTTGGCTCAACCGTAATTTGTGTGATGCCCAAACCCTTCAATCGGAATCAATGTGATGAATAAAATCAACCAGTTACGCAAAACATTGCTAATATATCAACGGTTTAACAAGGGTATAAAGGGTAAAAAAACGTCAATATTTAATATTGGCATAACTACCTGTAAAACAACAAATAATTGACAAAAAAGGGACGATTTACCACACCAGTTCCGGTTGACCCTCAATTTTGGACCGAGTTTTTCAACTATTGCTTTGTATTCTGTCGCGTCTGACTCAGATAAAACTTTTCTTCTGATGAGTTTTCGCAACCATGATTTGGTTTCTTCAAGTGAACCTCTTGAATATAGATAGAACTTTTTCCTGTCAGCGGGAGTATACCGACCATACCCTTCCGCTATATTGGCAGCTATGCTGTCGGATGATCGTATTATCTGATAGCCCACGGTGTTCTGAACCTTTTTGTTCCACCTATCAAAGTCCTGCCAGACCATATCTGATAACTCTTCTGCCAGTTTGTAGACATCCAGCTCGTAAACTCGTTTCATCTCTCCCCAATTTCTACTTTCCAATTTCAAGTTTCAAGCCGTGAACGGCTACAAAGATATTAACAAAATGGTCGGGACGAGAGGATTTGAACCTCCGACCCCAGCGTCCCGAACGCTGTACTCTACCAGACTGAGCCACGTCCCGACCGAAGATCTATTTCAAAGTTTTTGCGGTGTAATCATATATTCGCCAAGCTGGACCTTGTCAACAGAAGCATCTGCTGATATCAGGTTAATAAATATCTTAACTATACTACATGCACCGGGAGCAATCTATGCTTTTCCACAAAGTGTGGCCGTTTTTTTGTAGCCAAGGAGGAGATAAGGCTTATGAAAATTGAGTCATATCGATTTGGTGAAATCGTAATTAATGGAATACATTATACAAAAGACCTGAAAATTATTAGAGGAAAGACCTTTGACAACTGGTGGAGATCACAGGGACATACCCTTCAACTCTCTGACGTCCTGGATGTTGTGGCTGCAAAACCCGGCACCCTGATAGTCGGAACAGGTGCTTACGGCAGAATGGTTCTAAGTTCCGGGCTTTCGGAGGAACTCGCGTCCAAGGGCATCCGCACAGAGGCCCTTCCCACAGAATTAGCCATACAGAGGTTCAAAGAGCTGGCATCGCAGCCTGGACACGAGGAGACTGTTGCCCTTGCAGTTCACCTCACATGTTAGGGCCTCTTGCACACAGATCTACTCCTGATTCTCCCCTTCCGGGTATTGTAATTGCCGGTACACACAGCGGCTGCGGGAAAACAACAGTGACCCTTGCCATAATGGCAGCACTGAAAAAAAGGGGCCTTAAGGTGGCTCCCTTTAAGGTTGGCCCTGACTTTATTGATCCAGGGCACCACGCCTCAGTGTGCGGATGCCCTTCTCACAACCTGGACGGGTGGATTTTAACTAAGTCCTCAGTGCAGAAGTTGTACTCGCAGTATTGTACCGGGGCGGATGTTTCAGTTATTGAGGGGGTAATGGGCCTATTTGATGGTGCCGGAGGAACTTCTGAATCAGGTTCCACTGCAGAAATCGCAAAGTGGCTGGATCTGCCTGTTCTATTGATAGTGGATGTGCTTGGTATGGCAAGGAGTGCGGCTGCACTGGTCAAGGGCTATCTTGAATTCGATAGCGGCTTACGCTTTGCCGGAGTAGTCCTTAATAAAACAGGAAGTGAAAGGCATGCTGCGCTTTTAAAAGAGGCACTGTCTCCTCTGGGACTGTTATGGACCGGCACTCTGGTTCGCAATCAGGACATGCAGCTTCCATCAAGGCATCTGGGACTCATAACTGCTGAAGAAGGCGGTCTTGAAACAGAGCAAGCAGATCTCTTTAGAAGCTGGCTTGAAAAAGGCTGCGATTTAAATTTATTGTTAAAAATAATCCGGCAAAACAGGAAAGACATACGTCCGGCTGATCAAACCGGAACAAAAAAACGCCCCGGCATTTCCTCTTCGCGTCCGGTACGTATTGCAGTTGCCAAGGATGAGGCCTTTTGTTTCTATTATCAGGCGAATCTTGACATTCTTGAAAAATTCGGCGCGGAAATCGTATTTTTTTCGCCCCTTAGAGATCATTCCCTGCCTCCTGGAATACAGAGGCTTTATCTTGGAGGAGGATACCCCGAACTGCATGCCGAAGCACTTTCAAAAAACAGGAACCTTCGAGAGGAAATACTGACCAAGGCCCATGGAAATCTCCCTATCTATGCAGAATGCGGGGGCTTTCTGTACCTGTGCCGGGGCCTGGTTCAAAAAAAAGAGCCAAGGCCGGAACATCCCTGGATCGGTCTGTTCCCTTTTATGGTAAACATGCAGAAAAGGCGCTGTGCCCTTGGCTACAGAAAAATCATTTTAAAAAAGGATACCATACTCGGGCCGGCCGGCACAAAAATTAGAGGACATGAATTCCATTATTCCAATTTACTTGAGCCGATTTCTCAGGATAAATCAATAATCTCTGTTTACGAGGTCAGAAATGCCGGCAACAGCCTTCTTGCCCCTGAAGGTTACACGTGGAACAACACGCTTGCCGGCTATATACATCTACATTTTGGAAGTTGCCCTGATGCTGCCAGGAACTTCGTAGCTGAAGCGCAACAGCATTCTGTTCATAACTGTTCAGGGTTCACTGAAGATCCGAACCGTTGATTCGTGAGTTCTCAGCCCACAATCTTCTTGCAAAAAACCTTTTATTTGGCTAAGAATTCCGTGTCCTTAAA
>JAYEMY010000319.1:0-1910 GCA_034718455.1 Thermodesulfobacteriota bacterium | reverse complement strand
ATCAACGGTTTAACAAGGGTATAAAGGGTAAAAAAATGTCAATATTTAATATTGGCATAACTACCTGTAAAACAATGAATAATTGCCAAAAAAGGGACGATTTACCACACCAGTTCCGGTTGACCCAAAAAGTTTCGCTGTCTGAACTGGTCGAGAAAGTTTCAACCTCGTCCCCCATTATCCCCCTGATCGAGAAGATAAGAGAATTCATGAAAGATAAAGAGAAGTAGGAGGGATAAAATATGAATACAACGAAAATGGAACGAATAGAGATAAACCTTCCTCAAGACATAATATTTGCGATGAGGGGGCTGGAGAAACCAGAAGGCGTCAAAAAGAAGTTGAAAATAGCATTGGCGATTCTCTTATTTCAAGAAGGGTCTATATCGCTTGGAAAGGCGACAGAACTGACAGAAATGAGCAGAGTTAGATTTATGGAGGTTTTAAAGGAACACGACATCCCTGCCTATGAGTATGGCGAGAAGAGTTTTGGAAAAGACCAACAAGTGATAGCCGGATATCGCAAGATGGTTGGAAAATGAAAGTTTTTCGGGTTGCAGTAGACAGCAGTTGTCTTATTGGACTGGCACAAATAGGGATATTTGGACTATTAAGAGAGGTGTTTGCTGAGCTATTGATTCCGGGAGCTGTATATGAGGAGGTCGTGGTTAAAGGAAGAGGTGAAGCCGGCTCTGCAGAGACCGAATCTGCGGTAAAAGACGGTTGGATATCCATGAAGGCTGTTAATGATGAAATTGCCGTTAATGCCTTAACAACAAACTTAGGCAAAGGGGAATCCGAGGTTATCATTCTTTGCAAGGAATCGGGATTTGATTATGCGCTGATAGATGAACGGACAGCAAGGGAGAAAGCAGCGCTAATGAGTGTAAATACGATGGGGGTTATGGATTTGGCAATTGAGATGGGATTCGCTATACCAACGTCCCCCATTAATAAATAACAAGAGGTAAAGATATGTATGAAAAACCGTTGTTTGTGCGTGCCGAGTGGGACGAAGTTGCACGTGTCTGGGTAGCCACCAGCGATGATGTGCCAGGTCTAGCCACTGAAGGGGATAATTTAGAGGGCCTAATCCAAAAGCTGAAAGTAATGATTCCGGAACTTCTTGATGTTAATGAAGCAGAATGGGAACGGGAGGTGCCTTTCGAGCTCCTAACCCGTCGCTTTGAGATCGCACAACGCACGAATTGCTGATGCTCTCTTTTACACCAAAGTTAAAACGACTTTTGCAGGATGCTGGATGCACTTTCGAACGTCAAGGCAAGGGTGATCACGAAATCTGGTTTAGCCCGATAACCGGCATCAGATTTGTGGTTGACAATTCAATTAAGTCCCGGCATACAGCTAACGCTGTCCTCAAGCAAGCAGGGTTGCCTAAGAACTTCTGATAAAAACGCATGGGCTTTCTGATGAATAAGTTTATGATAGGAGGGAGGGATTATGCCATTAATTAGACCTATATCTGATTTGCGTAATCGGGCTATGGAAATATCTGAGATTTGCCATAGTGAGGACCAACCTGTATTTATAACACGAAATGGGAAAGGCGATATGGTAGTTATGAGCCAGGCGCATTATGAGCGTTTTCAGCATTTACTTGAATTATATTATAAACTTGGAGAAGCGGAGTCCTTAGATGCATCTGGTGAGCAGGGAATCACTCATGAAAAACTTATGAAGAAGCTAAGAGAAAAAATCAGTTGAGCAGCCCTTTTGAAATCAGGTATTTACCTACAGCGGAAAATGATTTGGATGATATTTTTGATTACATTATGATGGATAATCCATCTGCTGCTGTTTCTATGCTTGAAAAGTTTAATCGCTCAATTTCTCAATTAGCCTTTAATCCGGAATTGGGCGTAGCTCCAAAAGATGATCGACTAAAAAAA
>JAYEMY010000318.1:0-1913 GCA_034718455.1 Thermodesulfobacteriota bacterium | reverse complement strand
AAGAGGGATTTGAAAATGATGTTGAGCCCACCTGCTGCACCACAGGTCATGATAATTTCTTCCGGGCCTAACTCCACCTGATGGTCTCTGCTTACCTGTGCGGCAATCCTTGACCTCACATCGAGAAAACCTGCGTTTGGCATATATGAATGGACGCCCGGAGATCGGTCAGCCGTAACAGCCTCAAGTATTTTTTGAAAAGATTCGGGTGGGGGAAGGTCAGGATTGCCAAGGCTGAAGTCACATACCTTGTCTGCGCCAAACTTGGCCTTAAGGCAGGCACCTTCCTCGAACATCTTCCGAATCCAGGACGCTCTTTCCATAAAGTCCAGCATCTTGTTGGCCACGGTACTGGTGGATGACTGGTTCATTTTTTTGACCTCAGATATAGTATGGTTTTCATTTAAGGGATTGCTCAGGGCGTGCTTTGATGTACATTATGCTACGCCACTAAGGAACGTACAATAAATAACTTGAACAAATTAATGTCTTTTTTGCCGTCTTCTTCGTTGCTCGTCGATCACATAACCCGTTATGCTCGCTCCTCGCGCCTTGAATACAACAAAAAATCCTATTAATTTTTGTTCAACTTATTTATCTCCCGTTCCTAAATGGTATCCGTAAAGCGCAGATTGCACCGGGTGTCGTGTAGGATGGACATATACAGGAGATTTTTTTATTATGCATAATATGAAGATACAGATTGCGCCCTCGATATTGTCTGCAGATTTTGGCCGGTTGGCAGAAGAAGTCCGGTCAGTAGAAATGGCTGGAGCAGACGTGATTCATGTGGATGTCATGGACGGTCATTTTGTCCCCAATATTACCATAGGACCTATGGTAGTGAAGGCCCTGAGTTCGGTAACGAAGTTGCCGCTGGACGTGCATCTTATGATTGAATCTCCTGATCGCTATATAGAGGCCTTTGCCCAAGCTGGCGCTTCATGGCTTACTGTGCATGTTGAGGCCTGCACACACATCCACAGGACCATCAATGCCATAAAGGCTTATGGGATCAAGGCAGGGGCTGTGCTGAATCCTGCGACACCGCCATCAACCCTTGAATATATTCTGGCAGACCTGGATCTGGTGCTTGTGATGAGTGTTAATCCAGGCTTTGGCGGTCAGAATTTTATTCCCTCGTCTCTTGATAAGATCAGAAATCTGCGAAAATTCCTGGCGAGTTTGGATCACTATGTGCCTATTGAAGTGGATGGGGGCGTGAATGCGCAGACTATAGAGGCTGTTGTATCAGCAGGCGCTGATATCTGTGTGGCCGGTTCCGCAATTTTCGGTGCTTCCGACTATGCGGCGACTATAGAAAATTTAAAGGAGCTTGGACAGAAAGGGTTTGAGGTGCGCAGTGGCTCTGGTTGATGATTTTTTATCAGGAGCCAAAAAAATAGGAGAGCATTAGCTCCCCTATTTTTTCCTTAGGTTTCGAGTATGTTAGCAGCCCTCGATAGCTTTTCTCTTTGTCTTGATGGTTACAGCTTCGCCGTCCTTGAGTTTACATTTGCCATCGATCGTGATGACTATCTTTCCTTCATCGATCGATTCGACTGTGCCCTTGCATTTTGCTGCCATGCTGACGCCTGCAATGCTCAATGAGAAAAGAATAGCCAAAGCCACTGATGTAATTTTTTTACGCATAATTTCCCCCCTTGTTTAATTAGGTTGTTTCAAGTAAAAATTTACCCTGAAAAACAATACAAGATAATTGTACCTTTTACCAATTTATGTCACTATACGAAAATGTGGTCTTGTGTCAAGCCCTTTTGTGGGATCAGAGATCACAAGAAATGATCCTTTATGGACTTAAGTACTTGAAACTACAAGCAAAAGATTTCTCATAATAAATTGTGCAATATAGAACTATAACTTATGGATTTTATAGATATTTATCTAAAATT
>JAYEMY010000317.1:4511-8163 GCA_034718455.1 Thermodesulfobacteriota bacterium | reverse complement strand
GTGGATAAATCCAGATGGTTTTCTTAGGAAGCAGAATTTTGTGTTGTTTTTCCATCTTTCCCCGGCCCTTTTCAGAGACATTGGGAATATTCGGGATTTTCGTAAGACGAGCCGTAGCCATAAATCAATCATAACTTATCCAAGCCATTGTGTTCTGCTTTTTTTTCAACGGATGGAGGTATCCGTTAAAAAACTTATGGAAGTTTCATAGGAAAGCGGTAAAAATAGAGATACCATGACTCCGCAAAATATGATTTGCCCGGACTTATTGAGAAGTTACCAAACCCCATAGGAAGTAGCAACTTTTTTCACTGGAACCTCGGCTCAGTCCAACAACATTTTATCATCCATCCCGCTCTTTCTGGTAACATTATGAGAGATCGACACGGTTCCGGCAATATCAGAATACTGAGGGTATTTCAAGGCGGGACGAATGATAAAACGCTCTTTGTTGGGCTACCGCGGGAGAAGAACTATGACCAAAATCAGTAAATCAGAAAAAGTTCCGAAGCAAATGAAGGCTAAATTCGATGCTATCGTGATGCTTACAGAGGCATTTTGTAATGAACATTTGAATGAGGAATATGCACAATTAGCCCGCCAAGCAATCGCTGCTCTATGTCGTAAACGTCCTTCTCCTCTAATGAAAGGCCGCGTCAATACCTGGGCCTGTGGTATCATATATGCCTTGGGGTACGTCAATTTCCTGTTTGACAAAAGTCAGGAACCTTATATGAGTGCTACTGGTAACCGTTCATACTCCCTGGCAGCCGACAGGCTTTTGCAGGGTTTCAATCGCGGACAAGGTTGCACCAAAAGGCGTATTCTCAATGGATTGTGCTTTGAAACCCGAAAAAGGCTGTTGGCTGTCAGGGGGGGAAGTGAATGATTACGTGCTACTGATCTATGTGAAGGATTTGGTATCAGTAAAAGTACCGGTTCTGCTAAATCAAAAGCAGTTCGTGACGCCTTAGATATGGTACAGATGGACCCGAATTGGTACTTACCAAGCAAAATAGATGATAATCCAATGGCAAGGATGATTATGGTAGATGGTTTTATTCTTGACGCACGAACGATGCCTCGTGAATTACAAGAAGTTGCCTATCGAAAAGGGCTGATTCCATATATTCCGGAAGATAAAGAAGGATAAGGAAGTGATGTGTGCAGAGGTTGTCTGCCATTTAAGGGAATCCACTTTTCGTCTCGCGTTGCCAATGGCCTTTCCGATAAAACTACAACCGAAAGCCACAGCGGTTATGAGATAGTGCTCCTCACTGCCCGGCAAGGGCTGAACGAACCGCATCCAGGTCCTCCGGTGTATCCACTTCCAGCGGGGCCCTTTCCACCCTCACAACTCCGATCGAATAGCCATTTTCAAGGGCCCTTAGTTGCTCCAGTCGTTCTATCTGTTCAAGTTTCCCCGGAGATAGAGTAACGAAGGTCTGAAGGAAATTCTGCCTATAGGCATATAGACCCAGATGCCTGAGATAATATTGACCTGATCCTTTGGGCAGATTTTCTACTGTATCAGCATCTCTATAGTATGGAATCATGGCCCTGGAGAAGTAGAGGGCCTTTTGGTTATTGTCCACTACCACCTTAACCCGGTTTGGATTTATGGCATCATGGGCCTCAAGAGGACATGCAGGAGTTGTCATAGCAACTTTAGGTACATCAAGGAGCATTTTTATAATTTCAACTATTGGTTGCGAATCAAGCAGGGGCTGGTCTCCCTGGATATTAACCACGACATCATTGTCTGAAAGTTCAAGAAGCCTTGCCACCTCTGCAATCCGGTCCGTCCCGGATGGATGGCCGGGGTCTGTCATAAAAACCGTTCCACCGGCTGTTTCCACGCACTCCGCGATCCTTGAATCATCAGTTGCTACTACTACCTGGTCAATGCCGGGGACCTTCAGTGCCCTCTGGTACACATGGAGAATCATGGGGCTGCCCTGAATCTTTGCAAGGGGTTTCCCCGGAAATCTGGATGAGCCAAAACGTGCCGGAATTATGGCAAATACTTTGATTCGGTGATTTTTGAATTTAGTGATTTGGTGATTTGGTGATTTGGTGATTTGGTGATTTGGTGATTTAGTGATTGGGTGATTGGGAAGATTCATGTGATTTTCCAGACTGTCTTTCTGCTTGATCTCCAGGGCAAGCGGATATACCTGGCTCTTAGTCATACCGGTAAGCCGGACCAAAAGATCCACACTATCTCTGATTGACAAGCTCTTTTCTGAAATCAGGTGCTGAAGCGCCTTTTCTACTGCCTCCGGATCCGAGCAGGATCTCCCATGTCTTATCTCCTCTGCCCCTTCTATCACCAGGGTAATTTCACCTCTCACACGTCCTTTTGAAAGCTGCTTAATAATACCTGATACTGAGCCGGATATTACAGTCTCATGCATCTTTGTGAGCTCCCTAGCCATTACCATCTGTCTATCCCCTAAAACGTTTAGGATATCTTCCAGGGCATCAAGCAGGCGATGGGGTGCTTCGAAAATTACGATTGTGTGAGGGGTTTCAGCCAGTTTTTCAAGGGTCTTGCGTCTTTCAGCCCGCTTGTTTGGAAGAAAGCCGGCGAAAAAAAATGAGTCTGCCTGCATGGCTGCCACGCTCAATGCCGCAACAATAGCAGATGCCCCTGGTATTGGGACCACGCTGAAACCGGCCTCCCTGACGAGTTTTACCAGGCTTGCACCCGGGTCTGAGAGTGCAGGGGTGCCGGCATCTGATACCATAGCCACGTCTTTCCCTTCTGCAAGCAAGGTAATGACCTTTTCGGCACTGGTCCTTTCATTGTGCTTGTGGCAGCTCAATAGCCCGGCCTTGATGCCAAGATGAGTGAGTAGCTTTCTGGTACTCCTTGTATCTTCCGCCGCCACAAAAGATACATCACCAAGGACCCCTTTTGCCCTCATACTGATGTCTTTAAGATTTCCAATGGGAGTGCCTACTATATAGAGGACCCCTTTATTTGGTGATTTGGTGATTTGGTGATTTGGTGATTTAATCACTTGATTGTTTGTATACATGAAAGATGCGATGAAGGGCGGTTATGTGGGTAAAAACCGCAATAATTACCAGAACCGGATAAATCCATCCGAAGATAAGGCCTACAGCAAGGATGAATATACGTTCAAACCTGGTAAGCATTCCCACCTTACAGCTAAAGCCCAGGGCCTCAGCCCTTGCCCTGGTGTAGCTGACAAGGAGAGACCCTGTTATTGCAGAAAGTACAAGGGCCGCTTCGACCAAGCCGCCCTGCCTGTGTAGAAACAGATAGGCCATCAGTCCAAGAAAGAGAAAAAATTCGGCATATCTGTCCACTGTTGAGTCAAGAAAGGCGCCAAAGGAACTGACCCGTCCCTGCTCCCTGGCAAGCATTCCATCAACAGCATCCAGGGGTCCGAATACGGCAAGCATCCAACCGGCAGCCGCCGGATGACCTATGCCAAGTACCAGGCCGCTTGCTCCATAGGCAATAAGCCCGATAATGCTGACCATGTTGGGAGAAAGACCGAGCTTTCCCAAAAAACGGGCAACTGAAAGCAGATAGGGCCTGAACCAGTCACGGCACCAATCACTGAAAGACCAATTAATCACTAAATCACCAAATTTTTAGCCACAGACCCACACAGAC
>JAYEMY010000317.1:0-4411 GCA_034718455.1 Thermodesulfobacteriota bacterium | reverse complement strand
CATCAGGCCATGAAGGGTCTTTGCCCACGTCTTCACTCCAGGTCCAACACCTGGCGCATTTTTCACCCGCTGCCTGGATAACCTTGACGGCAAGCCCTTCTATCTCATCGCTCTGCCATACAGTACTGTCTCCTGGGTCAAGTTCCCCACTCAAGTCAAGCTGGGAAACAATGGTAATAGTCCTTAGCAGTTCCCCGTGTCCTTTCATAAAATCCGCCATATTTTCAGGAGGCTTTATCAGGACCTTGGCATCCAGGGCAAGGCCTATCCGCTTTTCCTTTCTGGCAAGTTCCAGTGCCTTTGTAACTTCTCCCCGGATTTTCCATAGGAGTTCCCATTCAGCACTGAACGATTTATCAATGGAAATGGACGGGGAATCGGGCAACTCGGCCAGAAAAATACTCTCAGTACCAGCGCCTGGCAGGCGGCTCCATGCCTCCTCAGCAGTGAATGAAAGTATCGGGGCCATAAGAAGCAATATATCATGGACAATACGATAAATGGCCGTCTGGGCGGAGCGGCGGATACGGCTCTCCGGGTGCTCACAGTAGAGCCTGTCTTTTAAGATATCCAGATAGAGTGCGCTCAGATCAACTATACAGAACTGTTGTATCTGGCGGAACACACCGTGGAATTTAAACTCCTTATAGGCATGTTTGACATTTGTAGTTATTTCTCCAAGCCTCACCAAGGCCCAGCGATCAAGGGCCTCCATTCGGTCAAAAGCCAAAGAGTGCTTATCAGGGTCAAAGTCAGACAGGTTGCTGAGAAGGTAACGGATAGTATTGCGGATCTTCCTGTATGCCTCAGTCAGGCGCTGAAGTATCTCGTTTGAGATCTTTATATCATCCTGGTAGTCCTCTGCTGAGACCCAGAGTCTCAGCACCTCTGCTCCGTATTTTTTGATGACATCAGCCGGTGGGATGACATTGCCCACTGACTTGGACATCTTTTTTCCCTTCCCGTCCACAACAAAACCATGGGTAAGCACTGCCTCGTAAGGTGCCCGGTGTCTGGTCGCAACGCTGGTAAGAAGTGAACTCTGAAACCATCCCCTGTGCTGATCACTTCCTTCCAGATAAAGGGCAGCCGGAGAGGAAAGCCCTTCCCTGGTCTCCAGGACCGCTGCATGGCTCACCCCTGAATCAAACCAGACATCCAGTATATCGATCTCTTTGCGAACTCTTGTGCCACCGCACTTTGGACAAACAGTTCCAGGAGGAAGGAATTCCTCTGCCTCTTTTGCAAACCATGCATCAGAGCCTTCTTTTTCAAAGATTTCTACCAGTCGATCCGCTATTGCCTGGTCCATCACAGGTTCTTCGCAATCCTCACAGATAAGGACAGTAAGGGGAATACCCCAGGCCCTCTGTCTGGAAATGCACCAGTCAGGCCTTGTCTCTATCATTCCGTAAATACGTTCTTTTCCCCAGTCAGGAATCCATCTGACTGTCTCAATGGCGCGTAGGGCCTCTTCACGCAGCGCCCCTGCCTCCATGGAGATGAACCACTGCGGGGTTGCTCGAAAAATCACCGGCTTTTTGCAACGCCAGCAGTGGGGATAGCTGTGCTCAATAGTCTCATGAGCCACAAGGCTGCCCTTATCTCGCAGCATTTCAATAATCTTGTCATTTGCATCAAAGATGTTTTCTCCCTCGAATTCTTTTACCTCTGATGTAAACCTGCCATAGTCGTCCACAGGGGAATAGATATCAAGGCCGTATCTGATACCGCTTTCATAGTCATCCGCTCCGTGGCCCGGAGCTGTGTGAACACAGCCTGTGCCTGTATCCAGCGTAACATAAGGGGCGATAATAAAGAGACTATCCCTTTCAAGGAATGGGTGCTTTACATACATTCCTTCAATATCTCCGCCCCTGAATGTACCGAGGACTTTGGCATCTTTCTGCTCAAGACCAGCGGCAACCAAGGTAGAAAGCAACCTCCCCTCTGCCAGTATCCAGACTTCTTTTGTCCCTGCACCAACCTGGACCTCAACAGCCACGTAGTCAAAGTCAGGGTGCAGCGCCACTGCCAGGTTGGCAGGCAGGGTCCATGGAGTAGTGGTCCAGATAAGCGCAAAGGCAGGACCGGCCAACATTCCAAAACGATCCTCAAGCCATTGTTTGAGAACATCTCCAGTTGCAAATTTTACTGTAATGGAAGGAGATTTGTGTGGGGCATACTCTACCTCAGCTTCTGCCAAGGCAGTCACACAACCAGGACACCAATAGACCGGTTTTTTACTCTTTATAATATGACCATCCATAAATATATGGCAGAATTCTTTACAGATGGAGGCTTCATAGTCGTAGGTCATTGTGAGATAAGGGTTATCCCAGTCTCCCAATACTCCCAGCCTTGAGAATTCTTCTTTCTGTATGCGTACGAATTTTTCAGCATAGCGCCGGCACGCTTTACGCACGGCCAACTTGCTCATCTTGGACCTCTTGGATCCCAAGTCTTTCTCAACATTGTGCTCAATGGGCAGTCCGTGACAGTCCCACCCCGGTACATATGGAGTATCAAACCCCATCATATGGTGAGATTTAACGATTATATCCTTCAGGATTTTATTGATCGCATGACCCAGGTGAATGTGGCCATTTGCATAGGGAGGGCCGTCATGAAGTATGAAAGGAAGCCGTCCCTGTCCTTGTTCTCTCAGACGCCCATAAAGGTCCATGGCCTTCCAGCGCTTGAGCATTTCAGGCTCCCGTTGAGCGAGATTTGCCTTCATTGGAAAGCGTGTTTTGGGAAGGCTTAGTGTTTTTTTATAGTTCATTGTTTAGTCCTCTGGATTGTTGATTGATGATTGTTGATTGTTCTATTCTCATGCCTTGCCCCCCTGCCTACTGTCTTCTGACCTCTGACCTCTGACTTCTGACCTCTGACTTCTGACCTCCGACTTCTGCCCTTTGCCCTAATCCGATCTCAAATAGGGATTGAAATAGCCGAATCGGAGTTTAGGAAACCGCTTTTTAAGTATTGTTACCATGCCCAACATCCCTGTTCGATGACCTGTATTTTTATAGCCTATGCTATCCAAATACCAGTCAGGATCAATACCGTGATTCCTGACCTGGATAAGATCAAGGCCCATTTCCTCTATCAGGTCCGAAAGCCGGTCTATCTCTGCCATCTCATCCGTAAGACCCGGCAGGACAAACAGATTGATGGAGACAAAGCGGCCAGCCTCTTTCATAATCTTCCATGAAGCCAGCACATCATTTTGATCATAGCCCTTGGGCCGGAAGTAGGCATGATAATATTCTCTGCGTGTACTGTTCATGCTGATCCGTATGCTGTCAAGCCCTGCAGAAATCAGTTTTTGCACTTTTTCAGGAAGGCTGGCATTGGTGTTGAGATTAATAGTGCCTTTATCCGTCTCCTCTCGTATTTTGATCACCGAATGCTCCAGCAATTTCGTCTGAAGCAGAGGTTCTCCCTCGCATCCCTGCCCAAAGCTCACCACGGGTCTCTGGGCCTTTTCTAAATGGGGGACCGCAACCCCTGCAACTTCTTCTGTTGTGGGTACAAAGGTAATCCTGTCCTGGCAGGCAGGAGGCACGCCCTCTGATTGCAATGATATACATCCCAGACAGGCTGCATTACAGATAGGTGAAGTGGGAAGAGGGGCCTCCCACCTTCTCAGAAAATAATTTTTTGCAGCAGGACACCCATAGGTGAGGCTGCATCTCCCCAGATGTTGTATTAACCTATTTTCCTTATTCTTTTTAAGCATGGCAATGGTTTTTTTGCGGACTTCTTCAGGACGGAAATTGCGCAAATCCTGACGTGTATCAGGATCACTCCTGAAGCCTGCCGCCCAAAAATGTCCCTTCCACCAGCCAACCGCAGTATAAGTAAAGAGAGGCAAAGGAGGGATGTTAGAACTTGATCTGTGGAAGGCGGCAAGAGCAGTCTGGGTATAGGCAGGGGCCATAAAGGCAGCAACCGCCCGAACGTTCCCCTTGGCATTGGCAGGGTCCTCATCCAGTGCCTCCATATTGTCCAGATCCTTATCCCAGCCAACAGGCAGGCGGTCAGGCAGCACAAAAAGCTCACTTCCCTCAGGCAGGGGAATAAGGTCCCTGAGGTCCACCGGATGCAAAATACGGCCGCTTCTTCCTGCCATCTTAAGTTCAGGCAGGTCAAAGATATGGCCTTCAGAGTCCGCATAGACCAGAGATGGCATTTCACTTGGATGTCTCATAAGACGAGTCTAAACCGAAATGGCTTTAGTTTGTATATATTTCATGATTTTAACTTCAAAAGGGAAATTTGATGCTCTTCCGCTAATACTTTGATTATGTTCTGATCTTCACTTTGGTCACTTTTGGTAAGTTGGGTTTCGCGAAGCAAAACTCAACGATATCAAGCTATTGTTGGATTTCAGGGCTCTGTCTCT
>JAYEMY010000316.1:0-1935 GCA_034718455.1 Thermodesulfobacteriota bacterium | reverse complement strand
TTTGGCAAACGCAGTAAATTATTACAGCTTGTCCGACTGATCCCATACTGTGAAAGGAACTATAATGTTATTGAACTTGGCCATAAAGGCACAGGGAAATCACATATTTATTCGGAGTTTTCACCGCATGGCATACTGATATCCGGTGGAGAAGTCACGGTGCCAAAGCTTTTTGTCAATAATAATACAGGAAAGCTTGGACTGGTCGGTTACTGGGATACGGTTGCTTTTGATGAGTTCGCTGGTAAGCGGAAGCGGCCAAACAAGGAACTTGTTGACATTATGAAAAACTATATGGCCAATAAGTCCTTCTCCCGAGGTGTAGAAACATTAGGCGCTGAAGCCTCGATGGTTTTTGTTGGCAACACTCAGCATACCCTGCCCTATATGCTCAAACATAGTGACTTATTTGACGAATTGCCGGCTGCCTATCATGACTCAGCCTTTCTTGACCGCCTCCATTTCTACGTTCCAGGTTGGGAGATAGATATTATCAGAGGAGAGATGTTTACTGATGGCTACGGCTTTGTGGTCGATTATCTTGCCGAAATATTACGGACTCTTCGCAACCATGACTTTTCACATCTCTATGCCGAGCAGTTTGAATTGTTGGCAGATATTTCAACCAGAGACCGTGATGCCATAAATAAAACCTTTGGCGGCTTAATGAAGATCCTCTTTCCTCACCGCGAAGCCCCGAATGAAGAGATTGAAGAAATTTTGAAGTTTGCCATAGAAGGCCGTAAAAGGGTTAAAGACCAGTTAATGCGAATTGACCAGACATATGAACCTGTCCGTTTTGGGTTTAATCTACTGGGGCAGAAAAAAGTAATTTTTGTCAAGACCCTTGAAGAAAAACAATATCCTCAACATTACCATCAGGGCAGCGCCCCGCCTGAGGCAGATGATGAAGAACTTGCCGCCCAAGAAGAGGCAAAGGCAACTGCCCAGGAAAAAGAAGAACCTCTGAAAGAAAAACATCTGGTCTTTCAAGAAAATCAACGCGGCGTCAGCTATGACAACCTTTTTGGCCCTTACTTGAGAGGAGTAAAAAAAATAACAATCACAGATCCATATATAAGGTTGTTCTTCCAGGCCAGGAATATGATGGAGTTCCTTGAAACAGTTGCCAAGTATAAAGCCGAAGATGATGTGGTTGATGTAAACCTGATCACTGTGGAAGACGAATTCAAAGGCGAGCAACAGAAAGATTTTCTAATCCGGATGCAGATGAGCGTTCAGCCTGCCGGCATACGTTTTTCATGGAAGCTTGACACTTCAGGTGCAGCCCATGCAAGGCATATTGTCACCGACCATGGCTGGAAGATCCTTCTCGACCGCGGATTGGATATCTTCCAGCATTACGATATGAACGAGGCCTTTTCTATTAATAATCGGCTTCAGGAATATCGGGTCTGTAAGGCTTTTGAAGTCACCTTCTTGCCGATTGATTAAAGAAAAAAACTGCCGGAGTCAGGATATTTCGACCTTATGCGGTTAGCTTTTGAGCGGTTAGCTTTTGAGCTTTGTGGAGTTTTAAACGACTCGAGCCTGGTATTTTCGAAACGCTCCGCAGTGTGGAGCGAATCTTCAGGGGGCATCAAACCTGCCGTGGATAAAGACAGAAGCCATCTGCATTCTGCTGGAACATGCATTTGCGGATTGAAATAGGGCATATTTTTTGTTTGCAAGTATGAATCCATCAGCCTATTGTATAAATAAGGGTCAACCGGAACTAATGTGGAAGAATTTTTACAATAATCACAGTAACCTCTTGTAATTACATGCCAAATTAAGTCATTTCCCGTTTTTTAAAGCTATCAAAAAAAGATTCATTTTTGGGTCAACCGGAACTGGTGTGGTAAATCATCCCCTTTTTGTCAATTATTCGTTGTTTTACAGGTAGTTATGCCAATATTAACTATTGACATTTTT
>JAYEMY010000315.1:0-1951 GCA_034718455.1 Thermodesulfobacteriota bacterium | reverse complement strand
GACAGCCAACAGCCTTTTTCGGGTTTCAAAGCACAATCCATTGAGAATACGCCTTTTGGTGCAACCTTGTCCGCGATTGAAACCCTGCAAAAGCCTGTCGGCTGCCAGGGAGTATGAACGGTTACGATAGAATCGGCGGAATCGCCAGGACTTATTGAGAAGTTACTAGCATTGCAAAAAAATATTTAAGCAATAAACGTGCCGAACCGTATTGATAATATACCCCAAAATCACAGGGGCTATACCTCCATAAGTATACTTGCATTTATGCCTCCAAATCCTGAGTTGCAGGATAATATGGATGGATGATCCAAGGCGAGGGGTTTTTGTCCGGTTATATGGCCAATGCCGGATTCCGGTGTTGTCAGCCCAACGCTTGGAGGAATCAGGCCTCTCTTCAGACTTTCAACAGATAAGACCGCCTCAATTACGCCTGCAGCTCCAAGGCAGTGGCCTATTGCTCCTTTCACGGAATGAAAAGGCGGATTGTTTGTGCCCCACAGGGTGGTAAAAGTGCATATCTCCATGGCATCGTTATGCCGGGTACCGGTACCGTGGGCGTTAATGGCGCCTACTTGCCTGCGGCAATTGTCTGTAGCTGTTTTTATGGAAGCTATCAGCCCGCTCGCCTTTCTGTCCGGCGCTGTGATGTGAACAGCATCACAGGCCGCCCCCCATCCGGTTATCCGGGCAAGGATAGGCCAATTGCGTTTATGAGCCTCTTCTGTGGCGCATAGAAGCATGATTCCCGCCCCTTCGCCCAGGGAAAGCCCATTACGTCCATGATCGAAAGGACGGCAAGGTTGAGGGGAAAGCGCCATCAGACTTGCAAAACCAGCCAGCACAAACCGGCTCAATATATCTATCCCAATCACAACGACCGTTTTTGCATCACCACTGATAATCCTGTGCACCCCTTGGATTACAGCTATTGTCCCGGATGCACAGGCAGCGCTGATTGTGCTTACAGGACCATTAAGACCAAGTTCACTCGCTATATAACTTGCAGTATCACAAGGTTGGCCTGGCCTGAGACCGACCGACCCTGAAAGGAGTTCGTCCGGAGCCCCTTTTGTGATGGCCAGAATGAGGGTGATGTCATCCAAAATCAGGAAGCTGTCAGCAAGAAACAATTTTATCAGTGAATGAAGTCGTTTGGCTGTTCCCGGCTCTCCTTCAAGCATCTCTATTAATCCTACCGGCCATTTACCAAACAAAGCGTCTGATTTAAAACAGGCAAGGGCAGAGCGTCCTTCCATCAATCCGCTCCATGTTTCGTCTAAATTGCCAAGAGAAGTTATCGCTCTAGTGGCCACAACAGCTACTGATTTCATTCCAGCTTACCATCTTTCCACTTTTGCCGAAAATCCTCAATCCAGGCAGTCGGTACGAGCAAAACAAGTCCCTTCATATCCGTCAGGAGCTGAACCGTATATCCAGTGGCCATCAGACGTCCATTCCGGTCTGTAATATGATATTCAAAGTTCAGTCTCATGGCATCGCACCAGTGTAACGTGGTCTTAATGTTTATCATCTCATCAAAGCGTAACGAGGCTTTATAATCGATGTGCATTTTCACAATAGGAGCTGCCAGCCCTTCATCCTTGAACTTCATGTAACGCAGGCCATATCTGTCTCCAAATGCCACCCGGCCATCTTCCAGATAACTCACATACCGGCCGTGCCATACCATCCCCAATGGATCTATTTCTTCAAACCTGACCCTGCGGGGAATAGTGACTGTAAGAGGCCGTGGAGCATCAGGCTCTGAAGGAAAATAGCAATGTTGAGATCTCATGTCTTCTCCATACAGGAGTTCTGGGTTCACTCTGTATTTTCGCAGAAATCTATTCTACCCGTGGACACAGTCTCATTCCCATGGGAGATGCTGAATATAGCTCTCCATGTCGTTTGGTGTTTTTTTAAGTTCACGGTTATTGATATCTGTTCC
>JAYEMY010000314.1:0-1953 GCA_034718455.1 Thermodesulfobacteriota bacterium | reverse complement strand
ACTTTCGGATTATCTTCTGACTGTGGAACTTCCGATAATACGGGGACAAAGATACTCATGGGACCAACAAGTCAAGGTACGAATCAAAAAAGTCAACGCCAGGGAAAATATTCTAAAAATGGACTGGAAACACTAGGGATTGGGTGATTTAGTGATTGGGTGATTTAGTGATTTGGTGATTTAGTGATTGGGTGATTGAAGAATTTGGTGATTTGGTGATTGAATTATGAAAAATAGCAATCTTCACAGAAATATACTTATAAGCTCATTTTTATGCTTCGGCAGTCTGACCGGTCTGGCAGGCGCGGCAGTCTATTTTGATCCCACTCTTATGAATAACTGGATTGGTCCTGCCATTCTGGGGACTCCTCCGGCAGTTGGTCTGATCTTTTATCTCATAGCAAGATCGTGGATGAAAGAAACAGTTCCTTCTCAGGACGTAGAGAAAGATGTTGAACCCGAAAAAAAGGAAACCACAACAGGCCCGGAAACAGCACAGCCTTCGGACAAATCTGACGCCTTCAATCACCAAATCACCAAATCACCAAATCACCAAATTCTTAAATCACCAAATCACCAAATTCCTCATGCTTCTGAGATCGCTATAGTCCAGACTTTAGGCTTGCTTCAACGGGAAGGCAGGCTCATTGACTTCCTGCAAGAGGACATAGAGCCCTATGACGATGCCCAAATAGGTGCTGCAGTCAGGGAAGTCCATCGTGGGTGCCGGGCCGCGCTAAAGGAGGTTTTTGGGCTTTCGCCTGTGCTCAAGGCCGCCGAAGGAAGCCAGGTGGAAATAGAGGAAGATTTTGACCCTACCCGGATCAAACTTATAGGCAATATCCAAGGCAATCCCCCTTTTAAAGGAACACTCCGCCACTGCGGGTGGAAGTTCACTGAAGTACACCTGCCCGAATGGACGGCAAAGGAGAAGACCGACGTCCTGGCGCCTGCTGAAGTAGAGATATCGTGAGTGAGTCACGATACATTGTCGGTATAGACCTTGGTACCACCAACTGTGTCCTTTCTTACATAGACACTCAGGAAGAACATGACCTTACGACAGCCCGGATAAACATCTTTCCGGTATCTCAGCTTGTAGCCCCTGGAGAAATAGGAGAAAAGGATCTTCTCCCCTCCTTTATCTATCTCCCCACTGATCAGGAAAAGCAGGGGGGAAGACTCACAATGTCATGGAATCCATTTAGTGACCGGGTAGTCGGAACCTATGCCAAGTCCAGAGGGGCGGAGGTCCCTGGGAGACTTGTTGTATCCGCCAAGAGCTGGCTATGTCATACCGGGGTGGATCGGACCGCTCCGATTCTGCCTGCCGACGCCCCGGAAGATGTGCAAAAACTCTCCCCGATTGTGGCCACGGCCTCATATCTGCGCCATCTTAAGGCGGCATGGAACCAGACGGTTGCCAAAGAAAACAAAGACCGGCTGGAAGAGCAGGCTATCTATCTTACCATTCCCGCATCCTTTGATGCAGTGGCCAGAGAACTCACTGTAAAGGCCGCAAGCTCAGCAGGCTTTGATAACATTACACTTCTGGAAGAGCCTCAGGCGGCTTTTTATGCGTGGCTCCACGCACGCAGGGATAGTTGGAAGGAGGAAGTGGGGCCGGGAGATCTTATACTGGTCTGCGATATAGGAGGAGGCACCACGGATTTCAGCCTGATTCGCGTCACCGGCAAAGACGGAGAACTCAGTCTTGAGCGGGTAGCAGTGGGTGATCACATACTCCTTGGAGGCGACAACATGGATCTTGCTTTTGCATACAGCCTCAGCGAAGGTTTGAAAGCCAAGGGTACCAAGCTTGATTACCTCCAGATGCAGACACTCTGGCATAATGCCCGTATGGCAAAGGAAAAGCTCCTTGCCGATCAAAAGATTTCAGAAGTCCCTGTGGTTATTCCGGGACGGGGGTCAGGCCTTGTGGGGGGCACGGTC
>JAYEMY010000313.1:0-8265 GCA_034718455.1 Thermodesulfobacteriota bacterium | reverse complement strand
GAACACGGTTACAAATAATTGTGCCGGAATGGAACAATATTCTGTTCCAAAATAGAGCAATCCTCTATTTATGCCCCTGAAAACCACGCTATTACGACATTAGAAATAGGGCGTACTGTTCCATTTTATTATATCCTGCAACATTATCGATTTCTCGGCATCCTTCATTCTGTAGTTTACACTTTTTCAACATAGACGGATGTCAGCTATTAGGATGCCGACTTCTCCAATATCTTTGATGTCACGCCTGATATATTGTGTCTGAACGAAAAGGCCGTCCAGACACAATATTGAATGCTAAATTTTGAATTTTGAATTAAAAAGCGGGGTTTCTTTCAATGAAACTGCGGGTAACCGTTCACACTCCCTGGCAGCCGACAGGCTTTTGCAGGGTTTCAACTGCGGACAGGGTTGCACCCAAAGGCGTATTCTCAATGGATTGTGCTTTGAAACCCAAAAAAGGCTGTTGGCTGTCAGGGGGGAAGTGAATGATTACAACTGCGGGGTAAACTTCTTGTAGCCGTTCACGGTTGGAAAACAGAAGTATGATCTGGAGGAACTGCTACTATACACGCAAGGAAGCCTGGGATAGGCTAAAGCCAAAAATCACAAAGACATAGAACACAGTAACCATAGGTATGCAAAGCCCAATTCAACCTGGGAAAGGATAATCACCCAAAAGAGCAAACCCACTGCATAAAGAATTAGACCCAGAAACAAGTAAGGTGTGAAGACTGCCTTTATCGAATCGAAGCTTACCCGGGAAGAGCCGGAGAGTAACATCCCCCTTCTAAAATAAATTTGACCAGAGATCCCAAGGGCCGCCACCATAAAAAGCATAATAAAATTTGTCATTTATTCCACCCCCTATTACCTTGATTAAACCTAAATTGAGCGATCAGCCTTTAGCGGTTAGCTATTAGTTTAATGATTATAGGATGTTTTGCTATTACAAACTTTCACCCGTTAGGTGTTATTTCTAATTAACGTAATATCTTGATTTTTCAAAGCTAAACGCTAATGGCTAATGGCTTAGTTTAAAGGGTATTAAAAGCAAAAAATATGCCACGGCTGCAGACATAAAGAAAGAGAAATGCACCCTTGTTACTATTCAAACAAACTTACTGTAAAGGAAATCACATTCCTTGGGGGAAAGATCAAAACGTAGTTCCGCCTCGCGTATGATTTCCTTACGGTTTTTTTCAGAATATTCCTTAGTGATCTCTGATATCCACTTTACAGCATTTCGGATGCTATCGCCCTTGGGTAACAATTGCTCCGTGTTCATTCCTGATTCCTCCTAATATATGTTCTACCCTGTCCTCAAGGCCTCGGATGGATTGACCTTGGCTGCCTGCCTGGCTGGATATATGGTGGCCAAAAAGCATATTAAAACGGCAGAGATCGAGATTATGGCCACGTCGCTTATGTGAAGCAGTATAGGAAGTGTGTCGGTGTAATACACCTCACTTGGTATCTTAATGAACTTATAGCGACTCAGGAGGAAACAGAGACCTACTCCGCCGAAAACGCCGAGCACTGTTCCGGTCAATCCTACAAGCAATCCATTATAAATAAAAATCCGTAGAATATTTTTATCCATTGCCCCTAGTGTTTTAAGTATTGCTATATCCTGATTTTTTTCCATGACCATCATGATAAGGGTACTCACAATGTTAAAGGCAGCCACCAGGACAATCAGGGTAAGAATTATAAACATGGCGAGTTTTTCCAGCTTCAGGGCTGAAAAAAGATTACGGCTCATCTGCTGCCAGTCCATTGTCCAGAACGGAAATCCAAGTTTTTTTTGTATGGCCGCTGTAAGGCCGCTAGTGGCATAGATATCCGAGACCTTTATCTCCAGGCCATGGATCTTGTCACCCAACCCGAGGAGCCGTTGGGCCGCCTTAATGGGAATAAAGGCAAGGGATACATCGTACTCATACATGCCGGTCGTGTTTACACCTGTCACCCGGAAGGTACGTATCTTGGGGAGCATTCCCACCGGTGTAATAGTCCCGCTGGGCAGCACGACCTGGATCGGCTGTCCGACAGCAACTCCCAGGTTGCGGGCAAGTTCTTTGCCCAGAAGTATTGGCGGAATTCCGCTGCCATTGTAACTCTCAAATGCCCCTAGCCCTTCTCCTGTGATGATCTCCCCCATGCTGAAGACTTCTCCCACAGAGCCGGGTTCTATCCCGCGGATGGCTGCTCCGCTGACCGCCCTTCCTGAACTCAAAAGGGCCTGGACATAGACAAGAGGAGTTGCAGCCGTTACTGTGATTGCCCCGTCCTTTCCCCTGATCATATTCAAGAGGCCATTCAAATGGTCATTACGAGGAATGGTAATTTCGAGCACCTTTTGCCGCACTGACTCCATGTTACCAAAGACGCCTTCATAATTTTTGACCAGAATATGTGAATTTATGCCGAGTATCTTGGTGCGGAGATGGTTTTCAAAGCCGGTCATGACCGCAATTACGACGATCAAGGCCATTACGCCTACTGTTACCCCTGCAATGGATATGAAGGTAATAAGGGAAATAAAGGCCTGTTTGCGTTTTGCCCTGAGATAACGCCGGGCAATAAACCATTCAAAATTCATCCTGAAACTCAAGCCTCCGGACGCAACTGCGGGAACAGGATAACATCGCGGATAGAAGGGGAATCAGTAAAGAGCATTACCAAGCGATCCACACCTATACCCTCACCGGCGGCAGGCGGCATGCCTACTTCCAAGGCCCTGATAAAGTCTTCATCCAGTTCAGGCGGCACCTCATCATCATCTCCTCTGCCGGCTATCTGCTCTTCAAAGCGCTGACGCTGTTTCCTCGGGTCGTTGAGTTCTGAGAACGCGTTTGCGATCTCGCGGCCGCCAATGAAAAGTTCGAATCTGTCTGTAACCTCAGGATTTTCCTGGTTCTCCCTGGCCAGGGGCGAGACATCAAGGGGATAATGGCTTATAAAGGTCGGCTGAATGAGCTTGGGCTCTACCAGTAAATCAAAGAGTTTTGTCCATAACTTGCCTGTTTTCTCATTGCTCTTCAGGGGAGCACCAAGGGCCTTTAACCTTTCCTCAAGGCCCTTTCTGTTTTCAAGGTCTTTTTTGGGAATCTGCCCAATCTCTATTAATGCCTCTTCAAGGGTCATTCGGCTCCAGGGCGGCGTGAGATCCATCATGCATCCCTGATAGGAAAAGACAGTTCCACCCTTTATTTCTTCAGCTATCCGGGAAAAGAGTTCCTCTGTCCGCGTTATCAGATTTTCATAAGTGACATAGGCCTCATAGAACTCCAGCATGGTAAATTCCGGATTATGCTGTATTGAAATTCCTTCGTTCCTGAAGTTCCGCCCAAGCTCAAATACCTTGTCAAAGCCACCCACAAGAAGCCGCTTCAGATACAGTTCCGGAGCTATCCGCAGGTAAAGGTCCATACCAAGGGCATTGTGATGGGTTGTAAAGGGGCGGGCGGTTGCACCACCAACGATGGACTGCATCATCGGGGTCTCAACCTCCAGGAAACCATAGGAAGTAAAGTACTCGCGCAATATCTGTACAATACGGGACCTGGTCCTGAAAACCTCTCTTACCTCCTGATTCATGATAAGATCGACGTATCGCTGGCGATACCTGATTTCCTTGTCTTTTATTCCGTGATATTTCTCAGGAAGGGGCTTCAGGGACTTGGTCATCAGGCCGATGGTTTCAGCCGAGACTGTCAGTTCGCCCACACGGGTCCTGAAAAGTCTGCCTTTAACATTAATCAGGTCACCGATGTCGAATTTTTTGAACAGGCTGTAGGCTTCGGTCCCAACCATGTCCCTTCTAACATGGACTTGCAGTTGATCGGAGCTATCCTGCAGATGTAAGAAGGCTGCCTTTCCAAAACGGCGCAGACTCATTATCCGACCGGTCAATCTGAAGCTGTCCGGCACCTTTTCCAGGGCATCTGCATCATATGAATCATACAACCTGTGTATTGTCGCCGTACTTTCAGACGTCTTTACGTCGTTGGGATAAAGAGATATATTATCTTTTTCAAGTTGTTCCGCTTTTTCGCGGCGCTGTTTAATAACCAGGCTTTCGTCACTCAAGCTATTCACTCCTTAATAGGGAATGCCATGATTATACTCGTGGTAAAAAACATGACAAGAAACCTGACATCATTCATTTATCAATTTACACTTTTTCGAAAAAGTGGGTATTATCAAATTGAATGCCGATGTCGAAACTGGAAATTCGAAATTCGAAATTAGGTAACACATCTACATCTTTGTATTTTCCCCAATTTCAAATTTCACTACCAAAATACAAGATCAACAAAGTGTAAACTATTTTTGACTTGTCGTGAAGGATGTCCATAGTTTACTTTATATATACCGTCACGTGAATCAGGGGGTCTTGTTTCATGAATCTACGTTTAGCACTGTGCATAGCCTATGCAGGAGTCATCTTCGGGATATCTTCCGTCCCGGGGAATCAACTTCCCAGCATATCGGTCAGTAACTATTTTATCCATTTTTTAGAGTATGTTGCATTAGGCTCATTGCTCATGTGGTGGAGGCTGCACAACTCTGCAGTATCTATAGCAGGGGCACTGTGTCAGGCCATTTTTCTTGGATCATTATACGGCCTTGCCGACGAACTTCATCAATATTTTGTGCCAAATAGATGTGCTGATCCGGTTGACTGGGTGGCGGATACCCTGGGTTCTGCCGTAGGTGTGATTGCAGTATTGGCTTTATTCTTGGTTTTCTCAAAACTGTCTGGTTCTCGGGAAGGCGTCAGGGATTAGAGGATTAAAATTCGAGTAGCCGGTAGATTTTAGCTTAACAGTCCGTTTTTATACAAAGTTTTTACCTAATAGCTAACGGCTAACAGCTAACAGCTAATGACCGGCATCCGTCTATGTTGAAAAAGTGTAAGCTACAGAATGAAGGATGCCCCTATGAATAAAGAAATTGTTCATATCATGAACGATATTTCCTCATGGCTTCGTTATCAGAAGCAACTTGGGGTTGAGATTATTCCCAAGGGCCCTGAATTATTCGCCTTTATGGATAATCGTGTCAAAGATACGATGTCTCCGCAAGGACTGACTTCCATCCAGAAATATGGGGATGAAATTCCTGCATCAACTGACCTTGACGGGCTTCGCAGGATGGTTGAGAATTGTAACCGGTGCGAGCTGCATAAAAAGCGGCATAATGTAGTCTTCGGAGAAGGACCTGAAAATGCAAAGCTGGTGCTGGTAGGAGAAGCCCCCGGCAGGGAAGAAGACATCCAGGGCCTGCCGTTTGTGGGCCCTTCAGGGGAACTCCTTACAGATATGCTAACTGCCGTAAATATTTCCAGAAAGGATGTCTTTATCACCAGTGTAATCAAGTGTCGCCCTCCGCATAACCGCACACCCGGGCATGAAGAAATTGCCGCATGCTCTTTTTTCTTAAGACACCAGTTGAGGATCATTGATCCGCCCTTGATACTTGCTTTGGGACTGGTGGCCGCCCAAACCCTCCTTAAAGAAAAAGCCCCTTTAAAATCTCTTCGTGGCCGCTTCCATCAGTCAGGAAATGCCAGGGTCATGCCGATCTATCATCCGGCATATCTGCTGAGATCACAAGGAAGCCGGCAACTGGACCTTAAACGTGTGGCTTGGCAGGACCTTCAAATACTGGAAAAAGAGTATGCCGAATACCGCTAAAAACCAAACGCAAAAGACCGTGAAACAAATCCGACCTGATACCCATTTTCTGAAAGTGGCCGTGTTGCTTTTTATTACGCTGTTTTTGTCTGTGTTAGCTCCTTCCTTGTGGGGGGATGATCAGAAAGATAAGCCGCAGAATACAACAGACCATTCCAGGATCTATCTGGTCAAATTAAAGGGAAGCATTAATCCCGGTGCAGCGGAGTTTTTAAAGAGAGCGCTTAGAGAAGCGGACATGGGCCTGGCTACCTGCCTGGTGATTGAGCTTGATACTCCGGGCGGTCTTGTATCTACCCTGAGGGATATGGTCCAGGAAGTAATGGCATCACCGATTCCAACAGTTGTTTATGTAACGCCCTCCGGAGCACAGGCTGCATCTGCCGGTGCCATTCTCACCATTGCGGCCAATGTTGCCGCAATGGCGCCCGGCACCAATATTGGGGCGGCTCACCCGGTAAATCTGGGCTCAGGCGGGGAAAAAGACGATACCATGAAACAAAAGGCGGAAAACGATCTTGCCGCCATGGCCAGAAGTGTGGCAACAGAGCGTGGACGAAACGCAGAGTGGGCGGAAAAGGCGGTAAGGGAAAGTGTCTCGGCCTCCGCCAGGGAGGCACTGGAACTGAAAGTAATCGACCTCCTGGCTAAAAACCTCAGTGACCTGATTCAACAACTCCATGGCAGGACAGTGAGTCTGCCTGATGGTCCGGTTAAGCTGGTGATAAGTAATCCTGAAATTATTCAGATAAAAGAGAGCTTGAGGGAAAAAATACTCAGGACCATAGCAGATCCAAACATCGCCTACATCCTTATGATGATCGGTATGACAGGGCTCTATTTCGAGTTTGCCCACCCCGGGACCATTTTCCCCGGGACCATAGGGGCCATATGCCTGCTCCTGGGTCTGTTTGCCCTTCAAGCCCTCCCTGTAAGTACTGCCGGTCTGCTTCTGTTGCTCCTGGCAGTAGTCCTGTTCGTAATGGAGCTTGTAATTACCAGCCACGGCATACTGGGGGCGGCAGGTCTTGCTGCCCTCCTTCTGGGCTCTATAATGCTCTTTGATACCTCAAAGACCGGAATCTCCATTGACACTGGTGTCCTCTGCACTACTCTGCTGGGAGTCGGCTCCTTTCTGGCCGCTATTACCTATCTGGCAACCAGGGCCACCCTCTCCAGGCCCATATCCGGGGCGGAAGGTCTTATAGGTGAAAAAGGCCTTGTCCGGAAAACAGTAGGAAAGATGAGTGGAAAGGTCTTTTTGCACGGAGAGCTATGGACTGCTGTAAGCGAGGAGACTATACCAAAGGGTATTGAGGTAAAAGTAATAGATATAGATGGACTTAAATTGCGGGTCTCAAGGACCCATGGAGGCAAGTCATGACAATTTCTCTCGCTTTTCTACTTTTTTTGATCATTGCTTTTCTGATATCAGCCATTCGTATACTGAACGAGTATGAACGTGGCGTAATCTTCAGGCTGGGTCGTGTCATTAAGACCAAGGGCCCAGGCCTTATAATACTCATTCCTGTAATTGATAAGATGAAGAAAATTGACCTTCGGATCATTACCCTTGATGTTCCACCACAGGATATCATTACCAGAGATAACGTATCCGTAAAGGTGAGTGCTGTAGTCTATTTCAGGGTCCTTGACTCAAGAAAGGCGGTAATTGAGGTGGAAAATTTCCTTTTTGCCACTTCCCAACTGGCTCAGACCACCCTCAGGAGTGTCTGCGGACAGGCCGAACTTGACGAGCTTCTGGCAGAGAGAGATAAAATTAATGCCCAGATTCAGGAGATACTAGACCTTGACACCGAGCCTTGGGGAATCAAAGTCAGCAAGGTGGAAGTGAAAGAGATAGACCTCCCGGACGAGATGAAAAGGGCAATGGCAAAACAGGCCGAGGCCGAACGGGAGCGCCGGTCAAAGGTCATCAACGCAGAAGGTGAGTTCCAGGCAGCAAGAAAGCTGGCCGATGCTGCGAATATCATAAATAAGGCACCCGCGGCCCTGCAGCTCAGGTACCTCCAGACCTTAAGGGAAGTAGCCACGGAAAATAACTCAACCACCCTGTTCCCTATTCCCATTGATCTTTTCACACCCTTCGTGGAAATAGCCGGAAAACTCAAATCCCAGGAAGGCATGAGTGAGCCTGTTACGCCTGAAATAGAAGCGGGCAAATGAAAGGGTTGATTTCACTGCCAAAATACAAGATCAACAAAGTGTAAACTACTTTTGACTTGTCGTGAAGGATGCCGACATCCTCATATTATAACTGTTCATAGGCATTTCCAAAAGACTGATATGACTATCCGGTTTGGCAAAAAAGCCCAGGGCTGAAAAAGGCGGAAACCCTATTTCTTCAAGGTTTAAGCCGGGAGATCGTCTGATTTGGTCAAAATCCATCTACAAACCATAAAAGTAGGCCCGGTGGTTTTGCCCAACCCTGTGTTCCTTGCCCCGATGGCAGGGATTACGGACTATCCTTTCAGGTGCCTTGCCAGGTCCTTCGGGGCGGGATTGGTAGTAAGTGAAATGGTATCTTCCCAAGCCCTTG
>JAYEMY010000312.1:0-8273 GCA_034718455.1 Thermodesulfobacteriota bacterium | reverse complement strand
CTTTAGCTCACTTTAGGCACTATTCCGGTTTATCAGGGCTAGGAAATATGGAAAAAAACATCAAAAATACCAGGCCGTCCTGGGACGCTTATTTTATGTCCATTGCCCACCTGGTTGCCCAGAGGTCCACGTGCCTGCGCCGTAAAGTAGGGGCAATTCTTGTAAAAAATCGTCGTATCCTGGCAACAGGTTACAACGGAGCGCCAAGCGGCTTGACACACTGTTGTGAAGTAGGTTGCCTGAGGGAAAAACTCAAGGTCCCTTCGGGTGAGAGGCATGAACTCTGCAGAGGGCTCCACGCTGAACAAAATGTAATTATTCAAGCTGCACATCATGGGATTTCCGTAGCTGACTCGATTCTGTACTGCACTAATCTGCCTTGTGTTATATGCACGAAGATGCTGATAAATGCCGGCATCCGGGCCATCTATTACGCAGAAGGCTATGCAGATCCCATGTCCTGTGATATGTTGGCAGAGGCTGGAATAGATCTTATAGAATTTTCGGAATATTGTCATAAAGAATCCTGAATGTTAGTCTTACAATCATGGAATTTATACCAAAATGGCTGGCATGGGAGATAACCAGACGCTGTAACCTTCACTGTGTACATTGCAGATCTTCATCAGAGCTGGAAGAAAAAGAGCATCCTGACTTTTCCACCTCAGAGGCCTTCAGGGTCCTGGATGATATAGCAAGCTATGCCAAACCGGTAGTAGTCCTCTCAGGCGGAGAACCGCTGTTAAGAGAAGACGTATTTGACATTGCCCATTATGGCACAAAAAAGGCCCTGAGGATGTGCCTTGCCACCAACGGCACCTTCGTAACCCCGGAGGTCTGCATCAAGATAAAGGATTCCGGCATATGCATGGTCTCTCTCAGTCTTGACGGAGCCACGGCCGGGGTCCATGACGATTTCCGCCGGCAACCGGGCGCTTTTGAATACGCCATCAATGCCGCCAGGCTCTTCAGAGAGCATGGCATAAGCTTTCTGATCAATTCTTCTTTTACTCGCAGGAACCAGGACGAAATCCCCAAAGTTTACAAATTGGCCAAGGAGATAGGGGCTACTGCGTGGTATATGTTCATGATCGTGCCAACCGGGCGGGGAAAGGAGATCATGGAAGAGCTTATCTCTCCTGAAGACTACGAAACCCTGCTTAACTGGCATTACGAGATGGAAAAGAAAGAAAAAGATATTCTTGTCAGGCCTACCTGCGCGCCGCATTACTACAGGATTCGTCTCCAGAAAGCCAAGGAATATGGCGAAAGGGTAAAGCACAGGAGCCTTAAATTTTCCACCGGCGGCTCCAAGGGCTGCCTGGCAGGTCAGTTGATTTCACTTATCGACGTGGACGGAAATGTGCTTCCTTGCAGTTATTTCCCTTTACCGGCAGGAAATATCAAAGAGAACTCTTTCAAGGAAATTTGGGAAGAGAGCACTCTTTTTAAAGAATTAAGAGATTTTTCTTCCTACAAGGGACGCTGCGGTGCCTGTGAATATATCCGGGTTTGCGGAGGATGCAGGGCCAGAGCTTATGCAATCCACGGTGATTATCTTGCTGAAGAGCCTTTTTGTGCCTACGTGCCTAGAAAGATGAGAAAGATGAGAAAGAAGGACTGAATAGGAGGACAGGATGAATGAAGGCTTTTTAAGGGCCTGTAATGGCGAGGCCGTCAGGCCGGTGCCTGTCTGGCTCATGAGGCAGGCGGGGAGATATCTCCCTGCCTACCAGGAGATCAGAAACAAAACAGACTTTCTCACCCTCTGCAAAACCCCGGAGCTTGCGGCAAAAGTTACCATCCAGCCGGTTGATATCCTGGGGGTTGACGCAGCCATACTCTTTTCCGATATACTGATCCCCCTTGAGTGCATGGGAATAGGGCTTGATTTCCACGAGGGGAGGGGGCCTGTCCTGAATCCTCCGGTAAGGACTGAGCAGGATATTGAAAGGCTTCATCCTATAAATCCGGATACCGATGTATCATTCGTACTTGAGACCATCAGGATATTGAGGCAAGAACTCAGCGGCAAAGTCCCTCTGATAGGTTTTTCAGGGGCGCCCTTTACACTTGCGACTTATATGATAGAGGGAGGTACCTCCAAGAGCTTTGTAAATACAAAGAGGATGCTGTTTGAGTCTCCGCATCTATTTTCACGCCTTATGGATCTCCTGACCGAAGTAGTCCTTTCTTACATCAAGGCCCAGATCAAGGCGGGAGCCCAAGCAATACAAGTATTTGATACCTGGGCAGGGATACTGACCAGAGAAGATTATGAAAGACATGCCCTCCCCTATGTAACCCGTATCTTTAAAGGACTTGAGGGTTCAGGGGTACCCTTTATCTATTTTGTCTATGATGGAGGACATGTCCTTGAAATCATACGTGATTCAGGTGCCGAAGTCATAGGGCTGGACTGGCGTACGGACATCAAAACCGCCATATCAAAACTTGGACCCGATGCCGTAGTTCAAGGAAATCTGGATCCATCCACCCTGTTTCTTTCTGAGCATGAGCTAAGAACCAGGGTGGATTCCGTATTGCGCCAAGGACGTGAAGCCAAGGCCCATATCTTTAATCTGGGGCACGGTATCCTGCCTGAAATACCTCCTGAGAAGGCAAGACTTCTGGTAGAACTGGTCCACGAGTTGTCTTCCTGATGATAGGGATGTAACCGTTCACACTCCCTGGCAGCCGACAGGCTTTTGCAGGGTTTCAACCGCGGACAAGGTTGCACCAAAAGGCGTATTCTCAATGGATTGTGCTTTGAAACCCGAAAAAGGCTGTTGGCTGTCAGGGGGGGGAAGTGAATGATTACATTGGTATAGTTTTTCTTAACATGGGAGGGCCGGATTCCCTGGCTACAGTAAGGCCTTTTCTTTATAATCTTTTTTCAGACCGGGAAATTATTCAATTGGGCCCGCGTTTTTTGCAGCCCTTTATTGCCTGGGCAATATCCATGTGGCGTGCCCCTAAGAGCCGGGCTGCATACGCAAAGATCGGTGGCATGAGTCCGCTTGCCGAAACAACCAGAGCACAGGCCAAGGCTGTTGAACAATTGCTTAATAATAAATTACAGGAAAAGGTATTTTGTCTTGCAGGAATGAGATACTGGGACCCCCGGACCCCGGATATCCTACATAATATGAAAGACAGGGGTATCTCTAAAGTACTGGCCCTTTCTCTTTATCCACACTATAGCCGTGCCACCAGTGGTTCTTCCATAGGGGAGTTTAAAAGATGCGCAGAAAAGCTTGGGCTTGAGACCCATGTCATAGACAGCTTCCCTGATTATCCGGGTTATGTTGCGGCTTTGGCGGATATTGTACAAGAGGGTCTGGAAAAGGTAAAAGACAAAAAGAATTCCGCCCTGGTATACAGCGCCCACAGCCTGCCCAAAAGCATGGTTGAGGAAGGTGACCCCTATGTGGAGCACCTTTACCGTACTATTACGGCCCTTGAAGAACTGACCGGTATTAAGGGGCATCTGTGCTATCAAAGCAGGAGCGGTCCTGTAGAGTGGCTTGAGCCCGGGACCGATGTTTTGCTGAACGAGCTTGCGGAAAAGGGTTTTCATAGCCTCTTGGTCCTTCCTATAAGTTTTGTGTCGGATCATGTGGAAACTCTCTACGAAATAGACCTGCTTTACGCAGAGATGATGGCCGAAAAGGGAGTAAAGCTTGTCCGCACGCCTTCCCTTAATGACAGGCCTTTGTTTATCAATGCGCTTTCTAATCTGGTGGAACAAGGTCTTAAGAAGGCAGGATGGCTGGAGTAATAATAGCAGGAGGCGGTCTGTCAGGCCTTTCCCTTGCCTGGTTCCTCAAGGAACTCAGGCCAGGGTGGGAAGTCCTGGTGCTTGAGGCGGAAGCCAGGGCCGGAGGCAAGGCGTGGACCATAAAAGAAGATGGCTTTGTGTGCGAAAAAGGCGTAAACGGCGTCCTTGACAACAAGCCTTCAACCCTTGCCCTTGCTGCCAGGCTCGGACTTGAGCCCATGAGAAGCAATGACGCAGCCAGTCGCCGTTTTGTGATAAAGAACGGGTATTTGGTTCAACTCCCTGTATCACCCGCGCAGTTTTTAAGCTCGAAATTACTCTCTCTGCCCGGACGATTGAGGGTCCTGGCCGAGGCCCTTGTATCAAAAGGTGATCTCTCCGAGGACGAATCTCTAGCTGATTTTGCGAAAAGGCGTCTTGGCAAAGAGGCCTTTAAATATCTCATAGATCCCATGGCTACAGGGATTTATGCCGGAGACCCGGAACGACTGTCTCTCCGGAGCTGCTTCCCCAGGATTCACGAACTTGAGCGTGACTATGGCAGCTTGATCAGGGCCATGATCAAACTTCAGAGAGAGGCAAGGAAAAAGGGTAAAAAGGGGCCGGGGGCCGGTCCCGGGGGTGTTCTTGCTTCCTTTGCTACAGGCATGAATGAACTCGTAGATGCCCTTGTCCGGGCATTGGGTCCTGCAGTACGGCTAAATTCCTCCGTAGCTTCGATTTCAAAGCAGAATACCGGCTGGCGCGTTTTTTTAAAAGATGGGGAGGAGTTTGATGCCAGCCATGTGGTGCTGGCATGTCCTGTTAAGGCGGTTTCAGAAACCCTTAAGGAAACCGCTCCGGATATTGTAAAACTTGCAGTAAAAATAAATTATCCCCCTGTTAGTATCGTGTGCATGGGCATTAAACAGGGAACTACAGAGAATTCCCTAAATGGTTTCGGGTTCCTTGCCCCTGGTAGTGAGAGGCGCTCGATCCTTGGGTCCCTCTGGGATTCGTCTATTTTCCCCAACAGGGCCCCTGATGGTTATCAACTGATAAGGACCCTGGTAGGTGGCGTAAGGGCCCCGGACCTGGCCGGACTCCCTGACTCATCTCTCCTGGACCTGGTCGTAAAGGAATTTTCAGAGCTTGTCGGGTTAAAGGGTACCCCGGAATTTGTGAAAATTTTCAGGTGGGAGGAGGCCATTCCACAATACGAGAAAGGACACCAGGCCCTTGCTTCTGAGATCGATTCCACCCTGAGGTCTTATCCCGGACTCTATATCAGATGTAATTGGCTTGGAGGTGTGAGTCTCAATGACTGCGTTGCAAATTCGGAAAGGCTTGCTAAACAGCTCGCAAGCTAAGCTACCACCGCCATAGACGGATGCCAGTCATTAGCTGTCAGCCGTTAGCTATTAAGTAAAAACATGGTATCTTTCCCCATAAGGCGCTTTATAGACTTGACCGTGTAATCAGGAAAGAGGATGCTTCTTCTCTTCGCCCGCCAGCCTATGACAAATTCACCACTCTCCGGATCCAGGCTCACTACTGACGGAACCAGGCCATTATCATCAATGGGGATGATAGCAGGGATACCATCACGCAATATGGCCAGAGATGAATTGGTGGTTCCAAGATCGATTCCAAAGATCGTGTCCATGAAAAATCACCTCCTTTTATACTTTCAAGTTGGTCAAAGGCTTATTGGTTATCCAGTCGATTTACAACTACCCAGGCAGGACGTAAAAGCCTGCCATTATATAAATATCCCGGCCTGAGCGTCTGAAGGATCCAGATGTTCGGCCGCTGTGGATCAGAGCCAACCTCTCTTACCTCATGATGCTGGTCATCAAAAGGAATATCCTCCAATGGAAGCATGCTGAGGCCAAATACGGTCAGGACCGCGTCAACACGTTCTTTGAAGATACGCAAGGTATCCTGATCATCAAATTGTTTCAATATATAGAAAAGACTGTCAGCCAGGGCAATAAGGTCATGAGATTGTTCTGCGGTGAGCCCGCTGGACGCCGCATTAACAGTTTGCCGGGTTTTATTAGCCTCCAGGGCCATCTCGATTCGAGTCAGTCTGTCAGTGGAGGTCCTCAAAACCCATTTCCTGAATCTGAGCTATTTTTTGGTAACCGTTCACACTCCCTGGCAGCCGACAGGCTTTTGCAGGGTTTCAACCGCGGACAAGGTTGCACCAAAAGGCGTATTCTCAATGGATTGTGCTTTGAAACCCGAAAAAGGCTGTTGGCTGTCAGGGGGGAAAGTGAATGATTACATTTTTTGCAACTTCCGTTTAAGGGATTTTACAGCCATTTCAACAGACTGTTTGTCCGACACTGCCGGCACAATTCCTTGCATCTCTGCACTAGAAAACTCCACCCAGTGCGGTTCATCCCTGTTTTGCGCATATTCGGAAGAATTCTTACACGAACTGCGAAAGACCGCCTTCTTAAAACATGATCGTAACAATTGTAACAGTGACACTAATGCTCCTTCTGGTTAATAGGCAATGCCTGAAATACAGAAAAAGCACCAAAAATCAAGTAGCCGTTCACTGGATTACAACGTCCGTTTTGCCGCACCACCGAACTCCTTTCTATAGCAACCTGAAATTTGAGAAACCTTGGAAAGCGGCTGAGAGATGAATTGGCAAAATTCCAGCCAAAAAAGGCTTAAAGAATGCCATGATGGTATATCTCTAATATGTCAAGAATATGGTCTCAGAAGGAAGGGATAAATAGACCAAAGGAGTTTGTCTGAACCAAGAAAAACTGTGCAAACATGTAGTAAGGTCGCCCCGCAACTTGTATGGGATGCAAATATCAAGAAATAGGCATGTATCTCTTAATGCCCCCTTGAAGCTCGTTTTGCCGCCTTGAGAGGATTGATCTTCCTGCCGGTAGCGTCTTTTGGGACTTCTTTCTTCACATGGGTTGCAAAGTTGCAGGTACCCTTTCGCCACTTCATTGCCGGATGCGGGTAAACTGAACAAAAATTGCCTGTATCATAGTTTACAACTCTTGCACAGCCTTCACATTGCTCAACTATTTCAAAGCAGGCCCCGCCCAAATACTTGCAACCATTTTGACTCATAAACTTGCACTGAGCCCCTGGCCTATTTGTAGTACATTCCATAATTCATTCCCTCTAATACATCAAAATTTAAAATTCCACCAATCAACCTATTTTGAGCGGTTAGCTAATCGCTAATGGCTGACAGCTCAATCGCTCATTTCAGGTTCAAGTGAGGCTGTTTACTCCAAATTCAGTGAATTGGCAAGGTAAGGAACAGGCAGTGTGAGACTATTTCCTGTATAATCCTAAGACGAGTTTAGAAAACATTCTCTTCACTTTGTTTCAGTTCTGCATAGAGCTGACCGCAGGCGGCGGATATGTCTTGCCCCTTGCTTTTTCTGATGATGGCAGTGTAGTTGGCCTTTTTGAGTACTTGCTGGAATGCCAAAATTTGTTCGTGGACTGGACGTTTGAAGGGAATATTTTTGCTTTCGTTGTAGGGTATCAAGTTAATTTTTGAAGGGATTCCCTTAAGAAGTTTTGCAAGTAAAATTGCCTGTTCGATGCTGTCATTTACACCTGCGAGGAGGAGATATTCAAAGGTAATTCGTCTCCTGCGAGAAAGCTGATAATTTCTACATGCCTCAATGAGCTGTGGAAGGTGATAGCGCCTGTTAATAGGCATTATCTTGTCCCTGGTCCTATCATCAGGGGCATTCAAGGAAATCGCAAGGCCTATGTCTGTGTCTTGACCAAGACGCAATATCTCAGGAATCAAACCACAGGTTGATACGGTTATTCTGCGCAATGAGACATTTAGCCCAAGGTCATCAGTTAGTATGTAAATGGCCTTTAAGACATTCCCGTAATTTGCAAGGGGTTCTCCCATCCCCATAAATACGAGATTTCTGAGCTGTTCCTTTTCTTCAATATGTTCCAATGCGGCGAGTATCTGCCCTACGATCTCTGAAGGAATAAGGTCACGGCGAAAACCCATCCTGGCAGTATGACAAAACCTGCATCCCATAGCACACCCAACCTGGCTGGATATGCAAAGGGTCTTGTGACCCTGCTCAGGGATCACAACGCTTTCCACCACTAAACCATCCAGCAGTCTCCATGCCAGCTTGCAAGTACCGTCAACAGAACGTTGATCTGCCACAAGCTTAAGGTTGGTAAGCAGACCATTTTGGGAAATTTTTGTCCTCAGGACCTTAGGAAAATCGGTCATTTGGGAGAAGTCCCGGAACCCTGGCTTCCAAAGCCAGTTGAAGAGCTGTCGGCCCCTGAATGCCGGCAGACCTAGATCTTTTGCCCATATTTCGAGATCGCTTCGACTAAGACTGCGAAAATCAGTCACGATAACTCTTGCCCGGCCGTACTAATCATTCGCTTCCCTCCCCTGTCAGGCATTACCTACTCATTTTTCAGGGAAGATTGCCCGGTAGATTCCAGTACGCTTAACCAAAAATTGCTGTTCAGA
>JAYEMY010000311.1:0-1967 GCA_034718455.1 Thermodesulfobacteriota bacterium | reverse complement strand
GTTACTCTCTTTTTGCAGGCATTGCCGTGTTTTCCGTCCTGGGTTTTATGGCCACATCGCAGGGAAAGCCCATATCAGAAGTTGTTTCTCAAAGCATAGGCCTTGCCTTTGTTGCATATCCAAAGGCAGTAAGCCTTATTCCCGGAGGGAACCTCTTCGGTGCAATTTTTTTTCTCTGCCTTGTTGTAGCAGGGCTTTCCTCATCAATATCAATAATCGAGGCCTTTATTTCTGCAACGGTTGACAAGTTTGGCTTCAGGAGAAAACCTCTCATAACCCTGGTCACAATCCTGGGCTTTCTTGGCTCGATAATCTTTACTACCCAGGCCGGCCTGCTCTGGTTAGATATTGCAGATCACTTTATTACTCATTACGGGCTTATAGTCGTGGGTATTGCTGAATGTCTTCTTGTCGGCTGGCTCTTCAATATCAAGGTCCTCAGAAAACATGTCAACTCTATTTCTTCTATAAAACTGGGATATTGGTGGGATGTCACAATTAAATACTTTGTTCCCTTTGTGCTGGGAGTCATCCTCATTGGAGATTTCTACGCTGAAATCAAACAACCTTATGGAGGCTATTCCTGGACTTCACTTATCCTGATCGGATGGAACTGGATATTGCTGACAATAATTGCCGCCGTTGTATTTGCCCGACGACCGTGGAGGACCAGGTATTATGAAATGGAAGGAAGAAGCCAGAAAACCGGAGGTATTCTTTGACCCAGATTCCACTTGCAGAGCGACTAAGGCCAAAAGACCTCGATGAATTCGTAGGTCAGGGGCATCTTCTGAACCAGGACAAAATTCTGAACACCCTGCTAGACCGGGGGACTATCCCTTCGCTGATCCTGTGGGGACCGCCGGGATGCGGAAAGACTACCCTTGCCAGGATTTTTGCGCGGAGAGTAGAAGCCAATTTTGTTTCCTTCTCCGCGGTCCTTTCAGGCGTAAAGGAACTCCGGGTCATCATAAGTGACGCAAAGGAAAACACCAAATACAACGGACCACATACCATTTTGTTTGTTGACGAGATACACCGTTTTAACAAGGCCCAGCAGGATGCATTTCTCCCCCACGTTGAGAGCGGACTTATTACCCTGATCGGTGCCACTACGGAGAACCCATCCTTTGAAATCATCTCCCCATTACTTTCAAGATGCAGGGTCTTAGTCCTCAATCCTTTAGACAAAGAAGCCCTTGAGGCCATTTTAAACAGGGCGCTTACCGACACTGAAAGGGGCCTGGGAGGACTTGAGCTTTCTATTGAACCCAAGGCGAGAGAGTGCCTGATCCAGCGTTCGGATGGTGACGGCAGGACCCTGCTTAACAACCTTGAGATTGCGGCGGAACTCGCTGTGTCTGCCAGACCTGAGGGTAAAGGGGCAAACATTACAATAGCCCTTATAGAGGAAGCCATTCAGCAGAAGGCCCTGCGCTACGACAAATCCGGAGAGGAACACTACAACCTGATATCCGCTTTCCACAAAAGTCTCAGAGGCAGTGACCCGGATGCAGCTCTCTACTGGATGGCCCGGATGCTGGCTGCAGGAGAGGACCCTCATTACATTGCAAGACGGATGGTCCGTTTCGCCTCAGAGGATGTTGGAAACGCAGACCCCCAGGCACTGACCCTGGCAATCGATGCCTTAAAAGCTTACGATTTTCTCGGGCCTCCGGAAGGTGAACTCGCCCTGGCCCAGGCAGCAGTTTACCTCGCCACAGCACCCAAGAGTAACGCGGTCTATGTGGCCTTTGGAGAATCTCAGTCTGACGCCAGAAAATTCGGCACACTGCCTGTTCCAATGCACATCAGAAACGCCCCCACAAAACTCATGAAAGAAATCGGATATGGAAAGGATTACCGCTATGCCCACGACTATCCCGAGGCCCTGGTAGACCAGGGTTACTTCCCTTCAGAACTCCGGGAGCGTATCTACTACAGGCCGACAAATCGGGGACATGAAT
>JAYEMY010000310.1:1138-1968 GCA_034718455.1 Thermodesulfobacteriota bacterium | reverse complement strand
TCCTCAAGGTGATTCAGATCATTGTGCCTGAACCTGTAAAATCGTGCCCTGGACAAAAGGACCCCATCCACTATGCTCGCATGATTCAGGCGATCCGAATAGATCACATCGTTCCTTCCGCAAAGGGCCGGGATTATTCCTGTATTTGCCAGATAACCGCTCCCGAAAAGCAGGCCGGCTTCTTTTCCTTTCAAGGCAGCAATCGCCGACTCAAGCCTGTGGTGGATTTCCAGGTCTCCGCTCATGAGCCTGGAAGCCCGGGCCCCTGTGCCCCATTTCTCCATGGCCTTTTTTGCCCCTTCAATAAGGGAGGGGTGATCAGCCAGGCCCAAATAATCATTGGAGGAAAAATCAACAAAAGTCTTCCTTTGGGTCTTTATCACCCCTCTTTGCGACCCCTCCAGGGAAAAAAGAGATCTAAGCAGCCCGGCCTCATTCTGCAACCGCAATTCGGAGTCAATAAAATCCGTAATATTCTCGAAAGAATCCATATCTGATTACTGTAAATCTTGATTCAAGTGCTTAAAGCTTTCAGTGGTGGGAAGACAAACCTGAGTTATTTTTCTCTTGAATTTGATCAATTTCTCCTTGGATTTGATCAATTTTATCCTCAGACCATATACCCGAAGGATGATCCATATTATTAAGAACAGTTATTACCTCTGCCTTTCTCAGCACAGTGTTCTGCTGCGTATCAATGTATCCGTTCTTCACAACAGAAAGGATGGTCTCATCTCTCAGGCCGGCAGATTCTGCTGTGTCAACGACCTTGCAGTAATCCATTCGTGCCTTATTGTCATGGAATTCGATTTGGACTCTGTTGTTGGCCT
>JAYEMY010000310.1:0-1128 GCA_034718455.1 Thermodesulfobacteriota bacterium | reverse complement strand
CGGATGAATTTTCTGTGGATGGATCGAATATTTTTGCTCAGCATACGGCCCGTCTTGTCAAAACAGTCCTCTTTTGCCTTTATTGTTTCATCAAGATTTTCAAAAGCATCCAAGACATCAAACAGGTTTAGATACCAGTCCTTTTCTCTGGCCTGAAAGATCTGCTCCTGCTCACGGAGGGCATGGCCCAACTCTGCTATCTCCAACTGGAATTCAATAAGTTTCTCTCTCAGTAGCTCTTTTTCCCTTTTCATAAATAACACACTTGCACATAATTTAAGCGATTAGCTTTTCAGCAGAATCATGATTTTTTTCAAAATAAGAGAGATACTCTAAACTCGATACTGTTTGCGTTTCAGACCGGGTCAGGTCCAGCCGACCCCGGAGGGATTTAAGATCAATAAACTGTAAAAATTCCTGAGCTGCTCCGGAAATTGTGTCTATGAGCTCCTTCTGTGCCGCGGCTATTTCCCTGACGTCATATTTTCTCTCCCTCATAGCAACGGCGGCAGCCTGAATTATATCCCGTTTTGTGGGGTATTTATCAATACTTAATATCTTGTAAGGATTCATGAATTTACCTTCAGTCAGAATGTTTGGCTCTTATTATAAATTTTGTCCAGAATGGGATGGGATTCATCCACGTCGGAGCACCATTTGTATAATTCCTTCAGGAAAAAGGCCTTTTCCGTATTGTCCATATCATGTCCATCGAGTTCCTCCAGATTACGTTCCATAAATTCGAAAAACAAGTCCCTTACCTCCTCATTCTCGGACGTTGCGGCTATCCTGCATGCCTTGCCCATCTTGTATCTGTTTAGCGCATGGTTGAGTTTTTCAATTTCAACATTTACTTTAACGTGACCCAGCAGACCACGGGCAAACTCGTTTTCAGGATTGAGTTTAAGGGCTTTTCTTATAGTAGTATTCAAAACCTTGGAGTTCATCTGACGCATGTTGAACATCATTATAGCCCGCCTGCTCATCACCAGTGACAAGGCATCCTTGATTCCCTTTGTTGGTCTCCTTGAGTATAATTCACCCAGGACATCCTCATACAGACGCAGTTTATCCGGTTCATGAGAGTCAATGGCCTTGTCAATTAATTCTTGTTCGTACTTTGACGTC
>JAYEMY010000309.1:0-8307 GCA_034718455.1 Thermodesulfobacteriota bacterium | reverse complement strand
CATCGGACATAAGAGTGCCCACAGGGATCTCCGGCATCTCCGATTCGATCACTATGTGCGACTCAAAGTACAGGACCCTTTCGAGCTCTTTCAAACTCAAATCCAAAAGAGCGCCGATTTTGCTGGGGAGGCTCTTTAAAAACCATATATGAGCTACCGGAGCTGCCAGGGAAATGTGGGCCATCCGCTCCCGCCGGACTTTTGACTGGATGACCTCAACTCCACATTTTTCGCAGATGACGCCACGGTGTTTCATGCGCTTGTACTTTCCGCACAGGCACTCATAATCCTTTACCGGGCCAAAAATCTTGGCACAAAAAAGGCCTTCCCGTTCCGGCTTAAAGGTCCGGTAGTTGATGGTCTCAGGTTGCTTTACCTCTCCATGTGACCTTCCGAGAATTTTCTCAGGAGAGGCCAGAGAAATCCTGACTGATTTAAAGCTCAAAAGATCTTTTGGCTTTGTAAAAAGGGAAAGAAGATCTTCCATTCAGTAAAACCCCCGTATCACTCCTGCAACTCTATGTCCATACATAAACCCTGAAGCTCCTTCACCAGGACATTAAAGGACTCAGGAAGACCTGCCTCAAGGAAATTGTTGCCCTTGACGATCTTTTCATACATCCTGGATCTTCCGACCACGTCGTCGGACTTGACTGTCAGAAACTCCTGAAGACAATAAGCAGCGCCGTAGGCCTCCATGGCCCACACCTCCATCTCACCTAATCGCTGCCCACCAAACTGGGCCTTTCCTCCAAGGGGCTGCTGCGTGACCAGAGAATATGGACCTGTAGAGCGAGCATGTATCTTATCATCCACTAAGTGGTGAAGTTTCAATACATACATAACCCCGACAGTAACCGGCTCTGCTATAGACTCTCCAGTATAACCATCGTAAAGAACCACCTCGCCGAGTTCTGATTGTCCGGACTCTACCAAGAGCTTGCGGATCTGGTCCTCATGTGCTCCGTCAAACACCGGAGTCGCAACCGGTACGCCCTGTTCAAGGCTCAAGGCAAAATTTCGCAACTGTTCGTCATCCATACCGCTTATCAAGGCATTCAGCTCGTCTTGCGAATAGATATCGGCCATTTTTTTCTTGATCTTGTCGATCTTATAATCTTTTGCCAATTCAGCCAGTTGTGCCCCGAGATTTTTTGCTGCCCAACCCAGATGGATCTCCAGGAGCTGGCCCACATTCATACGTGAAGGTACGCCCAGGGGATTCAAAACAATGTCAACCGGAGTACCGTCTGCAAAATATGGCATATCCTCTATCGGCACGATAGTAGAAACCACACCTTTGTTGCCATGACGCCCGGCCATCTTGTCACCTACAGCCAGCTTCCGCTTCATTGCCACACAAACTCTGACCATCTTAATCACACCTGGCGGAAGGTCATCCCCCTTCTTCAGACGCTCAATTTTACCCTCAAAGTAGGTAGTTATTCGTTGGACCTCACCCTCATACCAGGACAGCACATCACTCACTACAGGAATCAGACTCCGGCTACCCTCCAGCATGAGATCCCTCAAACGATGGATAGGTATCTTCCTGAGCATATCACTTGTAATCTCATTCCCGGCATCGAGATAGACCTTGCCCTTACTGTCTATTATAGAAACCGATGCCCTCCGCCCCTGGAGATGACTCTCCAGCTTTTTAAGAGCAGTCCGACGAATCACATTGATCTCGTCTGCCTGATCCTTAAGTACGCGTGCTATTTCAATGTCCTCAATGGCCTGGATCCGTTCGTCTTTTTCCACACCTCTACGGCAAAAAACCTTGGCATCTATCACCACACCCTGGATTCCCGGCGACACCCTGAGAGATGTATCCTTTACGTCTCCTGCCTTCTCACCGAAGATGGCCCTAAGAAGCTTCTCCTCCGGAGTAAGCTGGGTCTCTCCCTTTGGTGTAATCTTGCCTACAAGTATGTCTCCGGACTTAACCTCCGCCCCTACACGTATTATGCCGCTATCATCCAGATCACTGAGGGCGTCTTCCCCTACATTAGGTATGTCGCGGGTTATCTCCTCCTTACCCAGCTTAGTGTCCCTAGCCTCCAACTCAAATTCCTCAATATGTATCGATGTGTAAACATCCTCTTTGACCAGACGTTCACTCACTACCATTGCATCTTCAAAATTGTAGCCTCGCCAAGGCATAAAAGCCACTACAACATTCTTGCCTAATGCCAGTTCCCCGTTGGCGGTAGATGGACCGTCTACAAGAACGTCTCCTTTCTTAAATTCATGTCCTGGAATCACTATTGGTCTTTGATTGAGTGTTGTTGTCTGATTGGACTTCTGGTACTTGGTGAGTTTATGTATCTCAACCTCCACCGGTAGTTCCCTGGACTCATCCTCATCGTAAACCACTACCAGGCGCATAGCATCGACGTCTTCTATATACCCGTCCTTTTTTGCAACTACAGTCACACCGGAATCCGTGGCCACTATCATCTCCATCCCGGTACCAACGAGCGGAGCCTCTGAAACCAGCAGAGGAACTGCCTGCCGCTGCATATTGGAACCCATCAAGGCCCGATTTGCATCATCATTTTCCAAAAATGGTATAAGACCTGCAGAAACACTTACCAACTGGTTGGGGGCCACGTCTATGGCAGTAATCTCCTCTGCCGGTACAATAATGAACTCGCCCATTCCCCTGGCACCAATATTGTCATCCACAACATATCCGTCATTATCAAGACTGACTGTTGCCTGTGCGATAGTCTCCTTTTCATCTTCAATAGCAGTCATATAGACCACTTTCCCTGTAGTCCTGCGGTCCTTAACCTTACGGTAAGGAGTCTCCACAAAACCATACTTGTTTATTCTGGCATAGGTACTCAAAGAAACTATCAGTCCGATATTTGGACCTTCCGGTGTTTCAATGGGACAAATCCTCCCATAATGAGTGGGGTGTACGTCTCGCACCTCAAACCCGGCCCTCTCCCTGGACAGACCACCCGGCCCCAAAGCAGATAACCTTCGCTTGTGGGTGATTTCTGACAGCGCATTGGTCTGATCCATGAACTGAGAAAGCTGACTGGAGCCGAAAAATTCCTTAATAACAGAAGTAACAGGCTTAGGATTTACTAAATCATTAGGCATTAACGCCTCAACTTCCTGGAGAGTCATTCTCTCTTTAATAGCCCGCTCCATCCGGACCAGCCCGATCCTGTACTGATTCTCTATAAGCTCACCCACTGATCTGACCCGACGATTTCCTAAATGATCTATGTCATCAACCTGCCCCTGCCGATCCTTTAAACGGACCAATTCCCTCACAGTCTCCATTATGTCCTCAGTCGTAAGGACCTTCAGGGAAAGAGGCAAATCCATACCCAACCTTTGATTGATCTTATAACGGCCCACCTCTGAGAGGTCATAGGTGCCGGGGTTGAAAAAAAGAGAATTAAAAAACTTCTCAGCCACCTCGGGTATCGGGGGACTACCAGGACGAAGCCTCCGGAATACTTCTATAATAGCCTCTTCCTGATTCTGTGTCTTGTCCTGAAGTAATGTGTCTCTTATGGAAGAACTTACCTTGATGGCATCGATAAACAAAATCTGTAACTCTGTGATTCCACTCTCCCTCAAAAACGCTAAATCCTTTTTCGTAACCTGAGAGTTCATAGGAATCAACACCTCCCCGGTTTCAGGATTGACTATATCAAGAGCTATGATCTTTTCTATCAGATCGTCCTCTTCAACAGGTACCATGATGACACCTGATTCCTCAAACTTCTTCATCATGGTCCGGGAAAACTTGCGATTCTTGCGTAAAAGGATATCGCCTGTATCAGGATTCACCACGTCCAGAGTAGCCTTCTGGCCTAACATGGTCTCTGTATTTACTCTACGATACAGAAACTTGCCGTCAATTACATACGTATCCCAGTTATAAAAAATACTTAGCAAATCTTCAGTGCTGTAACCCATGGCTTTCAGCAACACTGTTACAGGAAACTTCCGCCTGCGATCTATCCGGACATGCAAGATGTCTTTGGGATCAAACTCTAAGTCTATCCAGGAACCACGGACCGGGATGACTCTGGCTGAGTAAAGCAATTTCCCGCTGGCATGTGTCTTCCCCTTGTCGTGATCAAAGAATACCCCTGGAGAACGCTGAAGCTGGCTGACCACTACTCGCTCAGTACCATTAATAATAAAGGTACCTGTTCTGGTCATAAGTGGAATAGCGCCAAAGTAAATCTGCTGTTCCTTTATATCCCGTATACTTTGTACTCCGCTTTCTTTATCTACGTCATAAGAAAGGAGTCGCGCCACCATCTTCACCGGCGATTCATAGGTCACGCCGCGGGAAAGAGATTCTTCCTCAGAGTATTTGGGCTCACCTATAGAATATTGAACAAATTCAATAGAAGATGCACCGGTAAAATCTTTTATCGGAAAGACGCTTTGAAATGCTGCCTGAATCCCAACATCCTCTCTGGCTTCCGGTGCCACGTCTTTTTGCAAAAACTTGGCGTAGGAGCGCTGCTGCATCTCGATTAAGTTTGGAATATCAATGACTTTTTTTACACGACCAAAACTCTTTCTCACGGGTAGTGCTTGATTTTTTGTCATAGAGAACTGCCTCGGGGTAGCGTTTATCGTTGCACATTATTGACAATTGGGGGAAATCTGAAATGTATGGGCGGGGTTTATCCCCGCTCATACAAGATGATTGAGCGGCAACCGGCATTGGATGCACAATTTTTTATATGGTTGTGAATATTTCCTGGTTATTTTATCTCTACTTTTGCGCCGACACTCTCGACCTGTTCCTTTATCTTCTCGGCCTCGTCTTTGGAAACACCTTCTTTAATGGCCTTGGGCGCACTCTCAACCAGATCCTTAGCTTCCTTTAGGCCCAAACTTGTTACAGCCCTGACCTCCTTAATTACCTTTATCTTCTGGTCGCCGAAGTCTACCAAAACAACATCGAACTCTGTCTGTTCCTCAGCAGGGGCACCGCCCCCTTCACCGGCAGCTGCACCGGCAGCTATCGCGACCGGCGCCGCTGCACTTACACCAAACTTATCCTCCAACTCCTTGACTAGCTCGGAGAGTTCAAGCACTGTCATATTAGAAATAAATTCAATTACATCCTCTTTGGAAATAGCCATTTCAGTCTCCTTATTAACTATCTATAATTCTGCCGAAGACAACCTGTCTGCAACGCACAACTAAATGCTGAATTAAGGTATATGTTTTTTAAACGTTCTTCCACAATTCAATATTTACCCTTCACAATTCAGCATTACCTATAAATGGATGCGTCGCGGGCTTTTTGATCGAAAATCTTGCAATCAATGTCCAGATTATTTCAAGCAGAACTACTTATTTAATTGTTATCATTATTTTTCTGATCTTCAATTGCCCTTAATGCATATAGCAACTTTCGCTGTATACCTGACAGGGCCATCACAAGACCTGTAGGAACAGTGACAAAAACTGTGAGCAACTTTGCAAGCAGGACCTCCCGGCTTGGCAATTCTGACAAGGCCTGGATCTGGGCAATATCAATAAATTTTCCATTCAAAACGCCGCTGCGGATCTCAAGGATCTCACTCTTCTTTGCGAACTCCACCAAAACCTTGGCCATAGATACTGGATCTGCAGAGGTAAAGGCCACGGCATTAGGGCCTAAAAACTGATCTGAAAGCACTTCTGCCGAAGTCCCCTTTATGGCCCTTTTAAAAAGAGTATTTTTTGATACCCTGAACTCGGCGCCTGACTCCCTGAGCTTCTTCCGAAGTTCATTGGCACCAGCAACGTTGAGACCTGAAAACCGAGTCATAACTACAGCTTCAGACCTGGAAAACTTCTCATGCAGATCCTCAACTATGGTCTCTTTTTCTTTAAGCTTTAAAGCCAAATTTCTCCCCCCCTTTCTACCATAGGCAGTTATTTTTTACTGCCAAAGGCAGAGGTCTCACCTATCTGGGTAGGTAGAGCTAAGTGCCTGACCAGCTCTATTAAACATATGAGGCGTACCTACTGTCTCTGACTAATGAGCAGATATGGAAATTCACATCTAAGTTGAGCGATTAGCTGTTAGCCATTAGCGTTTAGCTTTGAAAAATCAGGGCATTGCGTTAATTAGAAATAACACCCAATGGGTGAAAATTTGTAATAGTAAAACATCCTGCTTGTCAGGGCGGCAAACCGATAATCATTAAACTAATAGCTAACCGCTAAAGGCTAATCGCTCAATTTAGGTCACATTGTATTATTAAGAAGTGACTGTTTTAACTTCAGAGGGATCCACCCTCACTCCAGGTCCCATTGTAGTGGACAGTGCAACACTCCGCACATAGGTCCCCTTGCTTGTAGAAGGCTTTATACGAAGCAATGTCTCTGCAAGCGATGCGAAATTCTCCTTGATTTTATTAGAACCAAAAGAAACCTTGCCCAGGGGAACGTGGACAACCCCACCCTTATCTACCCGGAAGTCTACCTTTCCTGCCTTTATCTCATTAACCGCCCTGGCAACATCAAAGGTTACTGTTCCGGTCTTAGCATTCGGCATCATACCCCTTGGGCCGAGTATCTTGCCGATCCTACCCACCATTGACATCATATCGGGAGTGGCAACAACCTTATCAAAATCAAGCCAACCACCTTTGATCTTTTCCAGCACATCCTCGGCGCCAACATAATCGGCGCCGGCATCTTCAGCCTCTTTGGCTTTTTCACCTTTAGCAATTGCCAGGACCTTTTGAGTACGTCCCGTACCATGAGGAAGGATAACAGAACTTCTCACATTCTGGTCTGCCTTCCTGGGATCGACCCCCAGGACTATGGCTAAATCTACGGTCTCATCAAACTTGACATAGTGCGTATTGAGGACCACGTCTATTGCCTCGTTCAAACCATACCTTCGGCCAACATCCACCTTGGCCCTTGCGTCCAGATATTTCTTACCATGACTTGCCATGGAATCTTTCTCCCTTAGTCCATGTTACACGACATCTGCATCGAACCGGCATCGTGTAATGACTTTAACCAATAATTTCAATACCCATACTACGGGCTGCACCTTCAATGGAACGTGCAGCCGCACTCAAATCAGCAGCGGTCAGGTCCGGCTCCTTTTTCTTGGCGATTTCCTCTACCTGCTTCCTGGTAACCTTGCCGACCTTTTCCCGATTAGGAATTCCTGACCCCTTCTCGATATTTGCCGCCTTCTTAAGCAAAATAGCTGCGGGAGGAGTCTTCATAATAAAGCTGAAGGACCTGTCTGCATATACTGTTATTACAACAGGGATTATCATCCCCATCTGGTCCTGCGTCTTTGCATTAAAGGCCTTAACAAACTCCATTATGTTTACACCGTGCTGCCCCAATGCGGGTCCCACAGGCGGGGATGGATTTGCCTGCCCTGCAGGGATCTGGAGTTTGATATATGATAAAACTTTCTTGGCCATCAGTATTCTCCTTTAACCGGCCTTTTGTACGTGTCCGAATTCCAGCTCAATAGGTGTTGATCTTCCAAAAATAGAGACAAGTACCCGAATTCTTCCTTTTTCCGGGCTAACATCATCTATAACACCGTTGAAATTGGCAAAAGGCCCATCTACCACAGTCACATTATCACCCTTTTCAAAGCTGTATTTGGGTACCGGCTTTAGAGCTCGTTCTTCCATCTGGCGAATTATTTTTTCAGCCTCTTCATCTGAAAGTGGTGCCGGATTCTGCAGGCCACCGATAAAGCCGGTCACTTTTGGGGTATCCTGGACCAAGTGCCACGAGTTATCATTTAATTCCATCTTTACCAGAATATAGCCCGGAAAAATCTTTCTGGCAGAGGTACGCTTTTCTCCTCTCAGGACTTCTATTACCTGTTCCATAGGGACAACAATTCCAGAGAAATACTCCTCCAGCCCGTACTGCTTAATCCTCCCCTCTAAAGAGATCTTGACCTTATGCTCAAACCCGGAATAAGTGTGAACAATATACCATTTATGTACCATTAATAGTTACTCATTTACAAGCTATAGAAAGTCATGTGTGACATGGACCAACTTATTTTTTTAGTAAGCGTTCACGGAACGCTGAAATTGGAAATTTGCCTTTCATGCTTTTGTTTCGTTTCATCTCTACCAAATTTCTAATTTCTAATTTCCAATTTCAAGCCATTGTTATTCATAAATAAGAAAGCTGATAAGCTTTGTCAGGGAAATATCAACTATACCAAGGTACGCAGTAAAGAAAAACGTAATTGCCAATACAGCAGTAGTCAGCGCAATTGCTTCCTTCCTGGAAGGCCAAGTTATTTTGTCAAACTCGACA
>JAYEMY010000308.1:0-1970 GCA_034718455.1 Thermodesulfobacteriota bacterium | reverse complement strand
ATAGTGTAGCCAGGATTACGCGTGGAACATACGGACGGACTAATCCCACCAACCGCTGCCAGAGGGTCGGATAAACTAGATTGCCTACAGGCTTCTGCTTGCAATTTGAGCCGGATTCCGGCTTAATTGGACTACTATCAGATGTTTTCACAACAGAGGAGATTACACGATGGTCAGTACCATGTCATCAGAATCGAATAAAAACCAGCGCTAAATAAAATATTTGTTTACTTCCCATCCGGCTGCCGGGACAGTTTGAACGATTACCTACATTTATTCAGTATAATCTTTAAGCAGCTTTTTATGGAAACCAAAGGCGTATGCAAGACCTCCTATCAGGCTTGCCGCAATCTGTATGGCAAAGAAGCTCAGACTCAGGGTAAGGGCCTTTTCGGCAGATATGCCCTTGAGCCCCAGGAAAAAGATGAATCCACCTTCTCTAATACCTATTCCATTAAGGCTTATAGGCAGTACTGTAAGGATTGCTATTAAAGGAAAGGCCGCAAAGTAAAAAACCGCTGGGGGGCTGAGTCCCATGTCCTTTGCCAGGAGAACCACTGCACTTATCCCAAGGACCTGAAGAACCAGGGATAGGCTCAAAGCTGCAAACAGGGCCTTTGGTTTCTTCCAGAATACCAGAAATACTGCCAGCCTTTCCCCAATCTCAGGCCAGGCACTGCCAAGAAGCTTGTAGGCCATTGGCAGGCCCAGTAGTGAAATAGTGACACAGATCCCGGCAACACAAAGAATGTGCTCGAAGTAATGGGGAAGTATGCCTTGTCCTATGAGGACGGCACCTGCGCCAAGCAATAACATAGCAGCAAGTCCGAAGAGTCTGTCTGCCACCAGGCTATAGGTGGCCCTCAGCTTTTTGGGTTCTCCGCGGGAGATAAAGTGCATCTTAAGCACATCCCCGCCAACACTGGTGGGCAGAAAAAGGTTGAAGTACAAACCTACGAAGTAATATTTGAGGTATACAGACCATGGGCCTGTAAAATCAAGTGCATGGGCCAGGAAATACCAACGAATACTGCTTATAACCTGGGAGGCCAAGTACATCAAAAAGGCAACAGCCCACGCAAAAAAGGATAGATCAAGGAAAGCTGTTAGTAGGTCATTCGAGTTTGTCCTTGATATAAGCCAGGCAAGGAGACAAATACTGAGACCTATCCTCAGCATAAACTTTATTGTGGCACTGAGTTTGGCTCTCACTCAAGCACCTCTCGTACTGCATAGATGCGCTTGCCTGAAGATTCATAGTAGGCGCAACAAAACCAGGGGCCTGCCGGTAAATGCATTACCAGAGACCCAATATCCTGTGCCTCGTTGTAAGCATGGGATATGACCGATATCTTCAGATTGGTCTCACTGCTGTCTGGGTGTGAATTCATGGTCTTGTTGTAACCTAAGTTGAGCTATTAGCGTTTAGCTTTTAGCTTTTAGCTTTTAGCTTTTAGCTTTTAGCTTTTAGCTTTGAAAAATCAAGGCATTACGTTAATTAGAAATAACACCCAACGGGTTCACCCTGTTGAATGCAGCTTTGCTGCCCACTTTGGGGATTCAATAGGGTGAAAGTTTGTAATAGCAAAACTTCCTGTAATCATTAAACTAATCGCTAATCGCTCAATTTAAGTATAGCTGTCTGTTTTATATTCGCGGGTTGGATGCAGGTCAAGAGGAAGACTCTATGGTTCCTGCACGCCCGGACGGTGAAATGCGGGTAAATACTGGCAGGAAATCCTCCGGTGATAAAGATACGCATTCGTTATTGAGAAAACGTGAGATTGTGGTATTTGATCGATAAGGAACGTGAGATAAATAAGTTGAACAAAAATTAAACAGGTTACGTGATCGACGAGCAACGAAGAAGACGGCAAAAAAGACGTTAATTTGGGCATCCTTCATTCTGTAGTTTACACTTTTTCAACATAGACGGATGCTAATAGCTAATCGCACAAGTCAATATTTTT
>JAYEMY010000307.1:0-8324 GCA_034718455.1 Thermodesulfobacteriota bacterium | reverse complement strand
ACAGGAGATGGCAAACCAGCGGCTGAATCAGCATGTGGGTGTAAGAATACCATGTGGCATGTGTTTGAAGATTATCCTATATCTGGTTATAGTTATCCTTATTGTAATATTAATACATTTGACTTATGTAAGTACGTGGGTATTTCCGAGGAATGCACCGCCGCATATATGGCCAGAGACCATGCTAAGGCGCTAAAAGGTAAAGGCATAATAGTCTATTGCATTGGTCTTGGTCCTCATGTAAGTGGGACTTTTCTTAAAAAAAGTATCTCTAGTTGGGACATCGAACACCCGAAAAAAGAGTATTATTTTAAGTCTCCAAATCAAAACGAGATGAAAAGGATTTTTAACCAGGTTGCCATGGAGATAAAGGAGTACGTGTATCTTGTGAAGTAGTTTGGGAATTATCAGTTCCTTATGACATTTATGTTTTCAAACCCAATGCCTTAATTTTCCTGTGCAGGTGCCTCCTTTCAATACCAATAGCCTGGGCGGTTTTTTTGATATTACCCTGGTGTTCGGCAAGTTTTTTTTCAAGATATTCCTGTTCAAATAAGGCCTTTGCCTCCCTGAAATCCCGGCAACTCAGCCAGGCAGGCTCGGAAATCGAGGAGCTGGTCTGTGTTTCTGTGGCGGCCCTGAGGCCCTGATGAAAAGATGGGGGCAAATCATCTATTGTAATCTCCGGCCCTTTGGTCAAGATTACAAGCCTTTCTATCATATTGCGCAACTCTCTCACATTTCCAGGCCAGTCATATGCCATAAATGCCTCAATTACTTCCTGGTTTGCCCTTTTTCTGGGACCATGGGCCGTGTTTCCGGTAAATTCGCTCAGAAAGCATTCTGTAAGAAGAAAGATGTCATCCTTGCGTTCTCTGAGAGGTGAAACCTCTATAGGTATCACGTTTAGCCTGTAGTAAAGGTCCTCCCGGAAATACCCTTCCTTTATCTCTTTTTCAAGGTCCTTGTTTGTGGCTGCCATAATGCGCACATCTATCGTTATGGTCTTGTTCCCACCGACCCGCTCGAATCTCTGCTCCTGGAGTATTCGCAGGATCTTTGCCTGGGTCTTAAGGCTCATATCCGTGATTTCATCAAGGAACAGGGTCCCCTCGTTTGCAAGGTCAAATTTTCCCCTTTTCATGGTGGTTGCACCGGTGAAGGCACCTTTCTCATGTCCGAACAGCTCGCTCTCAATAAGCTCTTCAGGTATTGCAGCGCAGTTGACTTCTATGAGTGGTTTCCTGTTTCGCTTGCTCATTCGATGAAGAGTCTGGGCCACGAGTTCTTTGCCCGTTCCGTTTTCCCCCTGGATCAGTACCCATGCATCAGTAGGAGCAACAATAGCGAGCTGTTCCTTGAGCCTTCTCATGGCAGGGCTTTCACCAATGAGTTCTCGTCTTTCCCCGGTTTTTTGCCTTAAAAAGACATTTTCTTCCCGAAGGTCGTGATATTTGAGGGCATTCTGGATCGCCAGGAGCAGATGTTCATAGGAAAGAGGCTTTTCTATAAAGTCATAGGCCCCCAGCCTGGTGGCCTTTACAGCCGTTTCAATAGTTCCGTGGCCGGACATGATTACTGCCGGAATAAACGGCCAGTCGGCCTTTATTCGTTTCAATACTTCCAGGCCGTCCATGCCGGACATCCAGATATCCAGCAGGACAAGATCCGGAAGGTTCTCTCCCATGATATTAAGGGACGTCTCTCCGTCCGGTGAGGTCTGAACGTCAAATCCCTCGTCTTCAAGGATATCCGTCACAGATTGAAGGATTGACTCTTCGTCATCTACTACAAGTATCTTTTTCTTTACCATGGCAAAAATATTCTATTGTGCGGTTAGCTATTAGCTTAACAGTCCGTTTTTATACAAAATTCTACCTAATTGCTAACGTAATCATTCACTTTCCCCCCCTGACAGCCAACAGCCTTTTCCGGGTTTCAAAGCACAATTTATTGAGAATGCGCCTTTTGGTGCAACCTTGTCCGCGGTTGAAACCCTGCAAAAGCTGTCGGCTGCCAGGGAGTGTGAACGGTTACTTGCTAACAGCTAATTGCTCAATTCAGTTAATAGGAAAAATCAATACAAATCTAGCCCCGTTGGGAATATTATCTTCCACCAGTATGCGTCCATTATGGTCTGCTACAATAGAGTTTACAATAGCAAGTCCAAGGCCAGTGCCTCCCTTTCTTTTAGAAAAATAGGGTTCAAAGAGTCTTGAAAGATCCTCAGGGGAAATACCTGGTCCTGTGTCGGACACACTGAGACATATTTCATTCACGTCAGTGTTATATGTTATCTGAATAATTATTTTACCACCATCAGGCATGGAGGCTACCGCGTTGTCCAGAAGATTGATAAGTGCCCTCTTTATCTGGTCAGGGTCCAATAAGGCATCCGGCAACCCTTCCTGCATACCAAGTTTAAATTCAACTTTTGGATGTCCAGTCCTGTAAATTGCAAGTACGTCATCAGCCAAGTCGTCCAGCCTCGTGGGTCGAAGTCTGGGGGCCGGCATCCGGGCAAAGTTTGAAAATTCATCTACAAGGTGTTTAAGTTCTTTTGCCTGGCTTATGATTGTATTTGTGCATTTGTCAAAAACAACCCTGGCTTTATCATCCAGCTTATCAAGATATTTCTTGCGCAGCCTTTGAGCTGAAAGCTGTATAGGGGTCAGGGGATTCTTGACTTCATGTGCGATGCGCCTGGCTACCTCGCGCCAGGCAGCAAGACGCTGAATTTTCTCAAGCTCTGTCAGGTCATCAAAGACTATGACTACTCCGAGAGATCTCTCATCCTGATCTCTTAATATGGTAAAGCTTGCCAGGAGAGAAAGGGTCTTTTCTTTTATTTCCATGCGAATCGGACGCTGAAGCGTGCCTTTTGGAGAAAGGCTGAGTTCCTGCCTGAGTTCCTCAAATTCCTTGGCCTGATCCTTTGTCAGGAGTTGAAGATACGGCTTCCCGATTACCTGAGCCGAAGACATATCCAGAATGCTCGAAGCTGATTTGTTCATAAGAGTGACGAAACCCTGTCTGTCTATGGATATTACTCCTGCTGTTATGTTCTGTAGGATAATCTCAATATAGCGACGGCGTTGTTCCAGTTCGCCATAGCTCTTTCGCAACTGTCTTGAGGTCTCTTCAGTCCTGCGTCTGGCTTCCTTAATGTCCTGGGTCATGATATTAAATGCCCGCACAAGAGAACTGAGTTCATCCTTACCTTTAGCTTCAAGGCTGAAATCCAGGTCTCCCAGTGCTATACGGTGGGTGGCCTCGGCAAGCATCTGAACAGGCTCTGTAATGCTCTTGGCAAGCCGAAATCCAAACCATATGGAAACAAAAATGATCAGGAGAGTAATCAGGCAAAGGGTAATTAACAGAGAACCCTTAATTGGGTTCTGAAACAGTCGTAACTGGCGATAGTCCTCATAACCCGAGCGAATATTATCGAGCAGGTAACTTATATCCTGGGGCATCAAGTGGCCCAAAGCCAATACTGCCTGAATACTGTCATCTGCATTTCTTAAGGGACATAAGACCCGGATAAGTTCACCGCCCTCCAGAGAGACACTGTACACCAGAGAGTCCTTACCTTCAAAAATCTTGTTGAGCACAGAACCAGGAATACTTGGTGGCATATCCACGAACGGTAGCCATATCTTAGCAAAAAGCTCTTTATGGGATGAATCTATTACCTCTATGGAATTAAAGTGGATTGTGCTGCCGGGATCTTGAGCACCGGGTACTAGTAGTGTTGGATTCACTAACTGTTCTATGCATATCCTGTTTATTGTATCGTCCTCTTCAATACATCTCAGGCTCAGACGTCTCTCCATCTCTTGAGACATGTGCTGCAACTCAGTAACCTGGCTTTCGTAATATGTTCTTCCTATTGTCAGGGCATTATCAAGGGACCTTTCCACCTTTATGTTGAACCAGTAGCCGATGCTGGTCCTGAGAAACTGAAAGGAAACCAAAAAAAGCACTATTGTAGGAATAAGAGATAGAGTTACAAAGGCTATTACGAGTTTGGTCCTGAGCTTGGCTCCCAGCAGATTTTTTCTGTCTTCGAATATCAGTTTGACCAGATTGCGTACTACAAGAAAACCTAGAAGCAGTATAAGGAGAATATTAAGGTTGATTACTGCGAAGATGAGTACATTATTACTTGTCGATAGCGGGCTGAAGATCAGATGGTACTCAGCCAGGGACAGCAGGGCAATAAGAATCCCTGCTGCTATCATGATGATTCGCTCGATTCTTCGTTTTCTAGCTTCGCTAGTAGTTAAACCGAACTTCATACCATTCCGTCTGGCAACCCCACGAGGAAAACAGGTCCAAAAGGCCTCTAAAAGGTAAAAACGACGTTGCTTCTTCCATCTTCGCCCGTACCCGCAATGTATAGATCTTTCCCCTGGGCAGCGCGGACAAAGAAATTATCGAGACGTCATTAATCTCAAAAGCAAGCCTTCTTGCTTCTTCTAAGGTCCTTATACTCACTACCCTGAGGGCATCCGGACCAAACGAAACCCTGTACTCCTCTCTGAGATTATCATAGGTAAGTGTCCTTAATATGAAACGTCGGGAAAGGCTTTTTTTAATCAGAAAACGGGGTGCCTGTAGCTCTACTTCGTAGATATAGCGTACTGTAATTCCGCTTTTTAATACAATTTGCACATACGGGGGACATCCGTTTTTCAGGGAAAAGTAGGCCAGGAGCTTATCCCTGGAATTTGATACTGTAAAATCATAGATTTTCAGGTCGGGCCGGTCCTCCGCCAATGCTACAGTAGTTTCAATTCTTGGGAATAAAGAACAGGGCGTCAGGATCAAAACAAATAGAAAGGCTATAAGTAGGATGGATTTTGACGAGATCACTCGGTAACTTAGCAATTTCTTTTATCTTTAAACCTTTTTGGTCCCGGCTTGTCCAGGTTAAGATTTTGTTAGCTTAATGAGTTAGTTATTGAAAAGCAAGGTGATTTCAGGGTTGACTGAGCCAGGTCCCATGAACAGCATCCCTGAGCAAAAGCAGATAGAGTGATCCCTGTGCCTTCAGCCTTCCGGCAAGGATTCCCGCCTCATCGCCTTCTCCGCAATAGAGGTCCAGTCTATGTGGTCCTTTGATGGCACTGCCGGTGTCCTGGTTGCACACAAAGCCCTGAAAGATTTCGGCATCTCCGTGGCTCGACAGGCTCACAGGTATCGGCACTTGCAAAAAACATAGAACTCCCGGCGGATAGATCTTGTGGTCAAGGGCCACGGATCTCATGGGTATCAGCACTTCTCCCAGTGTTCCTATTGGCCCTTCTTTTTCCCATTTAAAGAAAATGTACCTGGGATTGGCGGCAAAGGCCTTTCTGAATTCATCCGGGTTTTCCTCTGCCCAGGCGCGGATGCCCGGCCAGTCTGCCTGATCCTTGGGTAGCAGTCCCTTGTCTATAAGCCATCGGCCGATACTATGATAGAGATGACCATTACTGGAAGCATAGTGGATATATCTATTGCCTTCGTTCTGAAACCGGAGTATTCCTGAACCCTGAATATGGAGCATAAGCCCATCTACTGGTGACTGCAGCCACGCAAGGACATCGGTACACTTGAGCTTCCTGCCGTTGTCAATGTCCGCTCGTGTATAGTATGGAATCAGACTTTGTCCGGACACCCTCCCATAAAGGGTCTTGCGCGGAAGGGAGGAGTCAAAATCATGCAGTGCTATTCCAATAAGGTCCGGGGGAATTTCATAAAGCGGATAGGAGAATTTTTCATCCGGTTTTAGAGAAGCAGCCAGTTCAGGCTGGAAATATCCTGTCACAAGGAGCTGCCCGGCAGACATCTTTTCCTTTTCATCCCCTGTTATCCTGTAAACTATAAACAGGCGGCGGATTTCCCTCTGAAGGTCTTCAAGGGTAAGGTCTTGCTCCAGGAGTCTGGAAAAGGCTTTCAGTGTCTTCTTCAGTGTGTCTATAGTTATGGATTCATTGCCCCAGGATATTTGCTCTCTATCCTTATGTTTTTCCAGATATTCCAGGCTGGCGGAAATGGCCTTTTGCAGGCTTTTTTGGTCCTTAAGGTCTTCAAAGGCCGGGACCTGTTCAATGGGGACCTGTTCTATTAAAGGAACAGGTAAAGACACAGGCACGGGTGGAGTTGGTGGCCAGGAGAGTCGATACAAAACAACCAGGCCACCAAGGACCCCGATCAGCCCGATTAAGATCCATAGGGCAATAGTCCGGTGGTAATTATTCACTTTTTCCCTAGGCCCGTGGCTGCAACTTGCTTCTTCACTGTCTCCACAGATTTTTGTAAGGCTTCCTGCTCATCCGGCGCAAGGGGAAACTCCATGATACGTTCTACACCGTTTTTCCCAAGCACCACAGGCACACCCAGGAATACGCCGCTAATTCCAAATTCCCCCTCCAGATAGGCCGCACATGGTAATACCCTTTTTTCGTCTTTCAGGATAGATTGGGCCATCTCCACTGCAGCAAGACCAGGGGCGGAGAATGCGCTTCCTGTCTTGAGGTGCTGTACTATCTCCGCGCCTCCGTGTTGAGTGCGCCGGACAATACTTTCGATTTCATCTTTGGATAAAAGCCCCTCTATGGGCACTCCCCCAACGCTTGCAAGCCTGACCAGGGGAAGCATATGGTCGCCGTGTACGCCCATTACAAGGGCTGTCACGTCCGAAGGAGCTACAGCCAGGGCCTGGGCAATAAATGTGCGGTACCTGGCGGAATCCAGGACACCCGCCATGCCCACAACCTGGTGTTTTGGGAATCCGGATACCTTAAAGACCGTGTAGACCATGGCATCAATAGGATTTGTGACAACCACCAGGCATGCGTCAGGAGAATATTTGACGATTTCCTCTGTAACCTCTCGAATGATCCGGACGTTCTTCTCTAACAGGTCGTCCCGGCTCATCCCCGGCTTTCGGGCAAGCCCGGCGGTTATGATAATTACGTCTGACTCGGCGGTATCAGCATAGTCATCAGTACCGACAATATTCCCTGCATATCCATACAACGGGGATGTCTGAAAGAGATCCAGGGCTTTTCCGTGGGGGAGACCCGCTACGACATCCAATAGTACTATGGTGTCTGCAATGGATCTGCATACAGCCCACTGGGAAGCCGCTGTTCCCACTGCCCCTGCACCTATGATACTTAGTTTCTTTTTCCGGTTATTTTTTTTCATTGCCATATATTGCCAACATAGTGCCTTTGTCAGGTTGCTCCTCTACTCACTCAAGCGCTATTAAAAGTTGCCTCCATTTATTCTAATTTTAAAAAAACGGTTCTCTGGGCCAAGAAAGTATTAATCTTCTTCACAGACGACGAATTTATAGCAGTTCTGGAAAAGTGACCGATCCCTTTTATGTAACCGTTCACGGGATTACAACGCCTATTTTACCACAATCCACCGAACTGTAAACGTTTACAGGGTGCTGCAGATGCGAGGCATACGGGTACGCAGACGTACTCCCTGTACTTCAAGTGCCCCCGACCTGCCTGCCGGCAGGCAGGCAACAAAGCAGATGTGGTGCCCTGTGAACGCTTCCCTTTTTATTTTTTGGCACAGATGGCACCCATGTGAAATAGTCCTATCAATCCCAGTTGAAGGTCTGTTTGGTAGGACGTAGCCGTTCACGGCTTGAAACTTGAAATTGGAAAGTAGAAATTTGGGAGAGATGAAACGAGTTTACGAGTTGGATGTTTACAGACTGGCAGAAGCATTATCAGATATGGTCTGGCACGACTTTGATAAGTGGAATAAAAAAGTTTAGACCCGCCTGCCAACGCTTGGCACTGGCGGGCAGAACACCGTAGGCTATCAGATAATACGATCAACAACAGTACAAAAGCATGAAGGCCAAATTTCCAATTTCTATTTTCTAATTTCAACGTTCCGTGAACGTTTCCAATTTCTCTCATGCCTGCTCATGTTTTTTATGACGTGTTTTTTTTCCATCTGGAGCTGCAACCTGGAGGTAGAGGCTGGATCGTATCCGGTTTTGGTAAGTATGAAACCGGATACGATCCCTCTGGGAGGCATCGCGCTGGCCACCATAAAAATAAATGACAAAACAGATCTCCTTGATGTCAAATTTCTTGGAAAAAAAATCCCATACCACCTTGACCCATCCAGCCAGGATTACTTTGTACTCATTGGAGCAGGTCTTGATTGTAAGCCCGGAACCCACATCCTGACTGTCAAATGGCAAGGGCCTGATGGCTCTGACCTTTACTCCCACGAAGTCCGGGTAATGGCAAGAACTTTCCCGGAAGAACGTCTTTCCGTACCGGAGCGCATGGTGGAAT
>JAYEMY010000306.1:0-1982 GCA_034718455.1 Thermodesulfobacteriota bacterium | reverse complement strand
ATCATTATTCGATGTCCAGGGTGTAAGGAAGCAGAATATATGAATTAGAACTGTGGTGAAATTTTTACATTCCGTTGACAAGCGGAAAAGATTATCAGAATAAATGAGCCTCTATATAGAGGCTCATTTAATTTGAAAAAGGGCGGAGAAGTTAGCCAACGATCCGCCCTTTTCAACAAACGAGAACCCATTATCAGGTTCTCAAGGACTTTAAATATGATAATCTTTTTTTCAGCCATGCTCAACGAAATTTTTCATCTTGACCGGAATTATCCCTGGCCCAAGCCAGGCTGCTGCCCTCGATGCAACAGTTGCAGAGTTTGGGGACACGGATTTGTCACCGCCTGTTTTGACGGATATAATTGCCCCCTGCCGTTAAAACGATACCGCTGTCCGGACTGTAAATGCATAATGCGGTTGCGGCCTTACGGATATTTTAAACGTTTTCAAACGCCGATAGCGACAATCCGCAGAAGTATCTTCTCTAAAGCCAGGACAGGCAAATGGATCGACGGTATTGACCGCAATCGCCAGGGCCACTGGCACAGATCGCTTTTAAAAAGAATCCGGGCCTACCTGACAAACATATGGCAACACGGTGTTGTTGCCGGTTTTGATTATCTTCTTCAACTGGGACAAATCCCGGTGTGCCGATCCATTTAATTTGCTGCTATTTTTGGTAGTTACGCACCCTACCGAACAGTGTCATTTTAAATGCCTTCTTTTCGGGTTAAGGCAGAAAAAACCCATAAAAAGGAGGAAAGCTATGACCGAAGATGAGAAAATGCAGATGGCGGTGTTCCGTTTTTCCGTGATCAGCGACTTTGTCAACGGAGCACGGTTGACGCGATCTGAAAAAAAACGCCTGATGAAGGAGAAGTGTTCCCGAAAATGGCACATCCCTTTTTCGGAAAAAACCAGAATTTCCAAAGGGACTGTTTTTCGATGGATACGGCATTACAAAAACAGCAATGGTGATTTGAAATCACTGTACCCGCAAGACCGATCCGATCAAGGCAAAAGCCGGGCCATGGATCAAGAGACATGTTCTGCTCTGATCGAATTAAGGTCTCAAATGCCGGCACTCACCGTACCCCTGTTGATTGATGAGATGCAGCGGCAAAAACGGGTGACCCCCGGTATCATGTTGAACAAATCCACAGTATATCGGTTTTTGCATTATAACAATTTAATGCAGGCTTTGACGGCAAAACCGGTGGATCGCCGCAAGTTTGAAGCCGAACTTCCCAATGATTTATGGCAAAGTGATGTGATGCACGGCCCTAAAATTGATGTGGACGGCAGAATGCGCAAGACCTATCTGATCGCCATTATAGACGACCACAGCCGGTTGATTGTTTATGCGCGGTTTTATCTGTCGGAGACCCTGACATCATATCTGGATGCGTTTGAAAATGCCCTGGCAAGACGCGGTTTGCCCCGAAAGCTCTACGTGGACAATGGAGCAGCCTTTCGTAGCAAGCATCTTCAATATATTACGGCATTACTGGCGATCAACCTGGTCCATGCCCGACCGTATCTTCCCCAGGGAAAAGGAAAAATTGAGAGGTGGTTTAAAACCGTAAGATCCCGATTCCTTACAAATTGTAAAGCCGTTACCCTGGCCCGGTTCAATGATGCGCTTGAGTGCTGGATTAATGATGATTACCACCAGAAAAAGCATACGTCGACCGGGCAAACCCCTTTTGAGCGATTCACCACCCAAATGCACTGCCTTCGAGGGGCTCCCGCCAACTTGAAAGACTATTTTCGCAAAGTAGCGCGCAGAAAAGTCGGAAAAGATCGAACCATCACGCTTAATGGCAGATTATATGAAGGCCCTGTCGCTTTGATCGGCAAACGGGTGGAACTGCTTTATCACGACGCTGAACCTGAAAAAGTGGAGGTTAAATACCAGAACAAAAGTTTTGGCCTGATCCGTCCGGTGGATGTTCATGTCAATTGCCGGGTCAAACGGGACA
>JAYEMY010000305.1:0-8352 GCA_034718455.1 Thermodesulfobacteriota bacterium | reverse complement strand
TCCACATCGTAGTCAGATGCCTGTAAGAGGTTCAGTATAATATTTTCCACATCCTCCCCTACATAGCCTGCCTCTGTCAGTGTGGTGGCGTCTGCCAATGTGAATGGTACATTAAGGATCTTGGCCAGAATCTGAGCTAAAAGGGTCTTTCCACTACCAGTTGGCCCAATAAGTACAATGTTGCTTTTCTGGAGCTCCACATCCTCCATATTGACCCCGGATTCGATGCGTTTATAATGGTTGTGTACTGCAACAGAGAGGATCTTTTTGGCCATCTCCTGGCCGATCACATACTCGTCCAAAAGGGCCTTTATTTCAGCAGGCTTGAAGATCTTGTTCTCTGCACCGCCAGCCTCGTCTTCCCCATCATATTCCTCTGATAGTATATCATTGCAAAGTTCTATACATTCATCACAAATGTATACACTCGGGCCGGCTATAAGCTTCTTCACTGCTTCCTGGCCCTTTCCACAGAATGAGCAGTGTAAACCACCCTGATTTTCAAAATCTTTCGTCCTAGCCATTCGGCTTATCCTCCTGGGGAGTGATATCACGTTTTGCAATAACTTCATCTATAAGGCCATACTCCCCGGCCTCTTCCCCACTCATAAAAAAGTCTCTCTCCGTATCCTCCTGAATCTTCTCAAGAGGCTGACCGGTATGGGCCGCAAGAATTTCATCCAACTTCTGACGCAGCCTCAAAATTTCTCTGGCATGGATATCAATATCTGTTGCCTGGCCCTGGAATCCACCCATGGGCTGATGGATCAGGATTCTTGCATTGGGAAGGGTGTAACGCTTTCCCTTAGCGCCTGCAGCAAGAAGCATCGCGCCCATACTGGCTGCCTGGCCAAGGCAAAGTGTGCTTACATCAGGTCTGATATATTGCATGGTGTCATAAATAGCTAAACCCGCGGTAACCATCCCACCGGGTGAATTTATGTAAAGTGTTACGTCCCTTTTGGGATCTTCCGCTTCCAGAAAAAGAAACTGGGCAATAATAAGGCTGGCTATTTCATCATCGACTACGCCTCCCAAGAATACTATGCGCTCTTTAAGGAGGCGCGAATATATATCATAGGCCCTCTCGCCCCTGGGACTCTGCTCTATAACAATAGGTACCAGCGGCATTTAATCAACCTCCTGAGATACCGGCTTTACAACTGCCTGTTTTAAAAGGAAATCTACGGTCTTTTTTGCCCGCAACTTGGGAAGAACGTTATGCACCATCGCGTTTTGCAATTGCTTCTTGTCCACACCCAGCCTTTGGGATTGGCTATCCGCGTACTTAGCATATTCGGCAATCTCGTTATGGTCCACGGCAATATTTTCTGCTTCTGCTATCCTGTCCAAAATAATCTCGGTCTTCACTTGGCTGACAGCGTCTTCCCGCATCTTCACGCGAAGCCGGTCCTCCGACATCCCGGCTCTCTCAAGGTCTGTACCCCGTTCCTGAAGATGACCTATTACGTTATCCACCATTTGTGTAAGCTTGGCCTCAATCAGTCTATCAGGTATGGGAAAATCCACCTGTTCCCTCAATTGTTCCAGAAATTGCTGTCTCAGACTGCTTTTTGCAGCCTTCTGCTTGTCTGTCTCCAACTGTTTAGCCAGACGATCCCTCAATTCTTCAACGGTCTTGATGTCTGCTCCGATTTGTTTGGCAAAATCGTCGTTCAGCTCGGGTAATATTCGTTTCTTTATATCTTTTAACACTACTTTGAATTGGATAGTTTTGCCGGCAACCTTTGCATTTAAAGCGTCCTCATGATAGCTGACCTCAATAGACTTCTCAGGACCTTTAGTCATTCCCTGCAGTTGTTCCTCAAACACGGAATTAAAATAACCGGCGCCAACTTCCAGATAGTAATTTTCTTCCGAAAGGCCATCCACAGGCTCGCCATCTATCTCCCCCATATAATCAATTATAGCAAGATCTCCCTTTTCTACGGGGCGGTCTTCTTCCACAGACTCTACTGTTGCAAAATGGCGTAGCAGGGCCTCTAGTTGCTCCCGGATTTCCTCTTCACTTACCTCCACCACGGGCTCTTCCAATTCAAGGCCCTTATATTTCGGCACTTCGAACTCAGGCCAGATATCCAGAAGGGCTGAATAAGAAAAAACTTCTGCGGCCTTTAGGGGAGAGGTTGAATCCAACTGAGGATCAAGTACCAACTCCACATTTGCCTCCTTAAGGGCATCGGGCAGGCTATCTTTAATAAGCTTCTCAAGCACCTCTTTTTCAACCTGTGGACCGTAGTGACGCTCCAGTATGCTGCGAGGGGCCTTGCCCTTTCTGAAACCCTTAATTTTTGTTTCCCGTTTCATTTGGTTGTACGCGCTGTCAAACTCCTTAGACACTACGTCAGCGGGTATTTCTACTGAGAGACGTTTCTGAATAGGACCTATGTCTTCGACTGTAACCTTCATTAACTTCTTACCTTTCTTTAAAAGTTCAATTATTTGAATATGAATCGCCCACAAAACTCCAAATCCTGTTCCAAAAGAAATTACAGATGAAATTTTGCAGGTGGTTCATTTATGTAATATTTTTAAAGAAAATAATAAAACTGAGAATAAAAATCCCGTCAAGGGCCAACGGCAAGTATAGGAGACTATTTAAAAAAATAAGTTATCTGGTGCGAGAGGCGAGAGTCGAACTCGCATAGGTGTAAGCCCGCTGGATCCTAAGTCCAGTGCGTCTACCATTTCCGCCACTCTCGCACAAGGAACGATGAAAATAATTTAATAAAAGTAAAAAGCGAAGTCAAGAAATCATCAGCAGTAAAAAGCGACCTAACAATATTTGCCTTGTACTTGTTTTTTTACTACAGACAGAGATGCTGGCAAAAGTTCTAAAATCCAAATAAGCTAAAAAAGGAGATCTTATCAGAATGGAACGTACATTATCTATCATCAAGCCGGATGGCGTGTCTCGGGGCTTTATCGGAGATGTCATCAAACGCTTTGAAGGTGCCGGGATTCGGATAGCCGCCATGAAAATGATATACTTAAGCAAAAAGGAAGCAGAGGGCTTTTATGCGGTTCATAGAGAGAGGCCTTTTTTCCAAAGCCTCACTGATTTCATGTCCTCCGGACCAATAATAATCATGGTCCTTGAGGGTGAAGACGTAATCCGGCACAACCGGGAGCTCATGGGTGCCACAAACTACAAAGAAGCAAAGCATGGGACTATAAGGGCTGATTTTGCCACGGACATTGAAAAAAATATAGTACATGGCTCCGATACCCGTGAGACCGCTGCCACAGAGATAGCCTACTTCTTCAGCAGTTTGGAAATGGTGGGATAGTCAAAGAATAACAAATGGAAAGAGATCTCATCGCTAAGATACAACGTCTTTCGGGAGCACCAATAAAGGATCCTTCTGTATTGGTAAGCATAGGCGATGACTGCGCCGTAGTAGCCCCAAGTCCTGATCGCTATCTCATAATCACCACGGATACACTTGTTGAGTCAATTCACTTTGACCTTGACTATTTTGATCCATGGCACCTGGGCAGAAAAACAGCGGCGGTTAATTTGAGCGATGCAGGGGCTATGGGGGGAGATCCCCGCTGGGCCCTTCTAAACCTGGCTGTGCGTCCGGGACTGACTGACAGATTTTGGGATAGTTTTTCTAAAGGACTGCTATCACATCTATCCGAATATGGGGTAAGTCTGGTCGGAGGAGATACTGTAAGTGCCCCGGACCAGCTTTCACTCAGCCTCACCTTGATTGGAGAAGTAATAAAGGGTAAATGGCTGAGTCGTGGTCGTGCACAGCCTGACGACCTGATTTACAGTTCTGGTTATCTTGGAGAAGCTGCCGCCGGGCTTGAGTTGTTAAGGAAACATAAAGAAAAGAGAAGTCCCTTCAAAGGTCGAAAAGGGATACACGGGATCTCAAGGGCTGTTCTAAAACGTCTTGTAAACAGACATCTGGACCCTGAGCCCCGTGTGACGCTGGGACAGGCCCTGGCTGCAAACGGCATGGTTCAAACTGCCATAGACGTCTCTGACGGCATTGCCACAGATCTTGCCCATATATGTAAAAACAGCAAAGTCGGTGCCGAAGTATGGGCAAGGGAAGTGCCGGTTTCCCGGGCATTAAAAAGAACTTCAGGAATTTTGGGAATATCGCCCTTAGATTTTGCCCTTACAGGAGGTGAAGATTTTGAGCTCTTGTGGACCGTGTCAGAACAAAATGAATCTGAAGTACAAAAAATTGCCGCAAAGATTCTTGGGTATAGGCCGTTCCGGATTGGAAAGATAGCACAAGGTAATAGGGTAATTTTAAAAACGTCTCAAGGCTCAAAAGACATTACATATCAGGGTTATGAACACTATACTTGATTTGTAACCGTGAACGATTACAAAATCTTTTATATCCCAATACTCAATCACACCTTGAAGGTCCGGGGACAGTGGGAAAAAGGCTTTCTTGTCCGCATCAAGCTTGATTTCGCCGGCAAGCCGGAAAATTGGGCTTATGCGCCTCTTGTTCATAAATTCAGAGGCATCCTTGAAGGAAAGTCAAGCAGGTCATCCATACCATTTAAGGCAAAAGGAACAGCTTTTCAGAAAAAAGTGTGGAATGCCACCTGTCGTATACCCTTTGGAGGACTGAAATCATATAGCGAGATGGCTTCTGAAGTCGGTTGCGGTTCGCCAAGGGCAGTGGGACAGGCCCTCAAGTCTAACCCACTGCCCATTATAATACCCTGTCATAGAGTAGTCGGAAAAAGGGGAAACCTTGTCGGCTTTTCATGTGGTCTGGAGATCAAAGCACTTTTACTGCAATTTGAAGCAAATAAAAAAAATGCCGATAGAAATAACAGGTAATCTTTGGAATAATTTTTTTTTGAGGGGACAGCCGACATGTTAAACGAATTTGAAATGCCTCAGCCAAGCTGATCACTCACATCCTGGAAATAATTAATAGCGCTATCCTTGTGGTGGACGCCCTTGACCGCATAGTATTTGCCAACAGCAAGGCTGTGATAATATTCAAGGTAGAGGCAAAAGAACTTGAGAACACTCCCATGGCTAAAATCTTTATGCCGGATGACCGGGATGTGTTCCTCCCCAACATTCTCAAAATCACCCGCTCCAAAGGTGAATTCGAAGGAGAGGCCATGCTCCACAGGCCGAATGGCTCCAAATTCATGGGACTTCTGTCAGCCTCATCCTGAAAATTGGAACAAGGCCTGGGAAAGGACCAAAAAAATCTAGCCACGTGAGGCCTCAATAGCCACTGCCAGTTCCTCTCTACTAACATCATCTGTTATAAGAATTTGACCGATTCCGCGACTCAGAACAAAGTGGGATCGCCCTGACTTTGCCTTTTTGTCATGCCGGAGGAGATCTATCAGCTTTTCTGCAGAGAGGTTTTCCGGAATCGCCATGGGAAGATTTAACCTGTCCAGAAGCCTGCACAGCCTCTCAAGATCCCCTGTAGGCATCAAACCCTTTGCTGCAGAGATCCTTGAAACCACCACCATACCCATAGAAACCGCTTCCCCGTGAGGGATCTGATAGTGTGCCGCGGTTTCCACCGCATGGCCCACAGTGTGACCAAAATTAAGGATACGTCTCAGATCTCCTTCACGCTCATCAGCAGACACCACATCAGACTTTATGGAACAAGAGCTGAAAACTATGTGAGCTGTGACATGTGGTTCAAGATTTATTACATCCCACCATTTCTCCTCCAGGAAATCAAACAGTTCCGGGCTTTGGATCATTCCATACTTCACTACTTCAGCAAGACCATTTCTGATCTCAGCCTTGGGCAGAGTAGCCAACACCCCTATGTCCGCATAGACTCTTCCAGGCTGATAAAAGGTCCCGAGAAGATTTTTCCCCTCCGGCAGGTCAACCCCTGTCTTCCCTCCTACGGAGCTGTCTACCTGGGCAAGGAGTGTAGTGGGAATATGCACAAGTGGGACGCCCCTCATATAGATAGAGGCAAGAAACCCTGCTACATCTCCAACCACTCCGCCGCCCAGAGCCAGTATGGCAGTCTGCCTATCTGCACCCAGGTTTATTATCCTGCGGGCAAGATCCACTACGGTATCCATATTTTTGGATTCCTCGCCTGCTGCAAAGGACAACAATTCAACCTTGACTCCGTCTTGGCCCAGCAACTTAATAAGATCCGCCCCAAGGTAGTCTTCTACATTTGAATCCGTGATAATTATGTATCGCGGAGCAGGCAAATTCGACTTGAGATCCTTGCTCAACTCTGTCAAAAGCCCCGGACCTATGAGAACATCATAGGTATTGGCACCCAAAGGTACTGTTACTGTGTGCCAGACATGTTGAATATCCTCAGAATCATCAGGATATGAAGCAAAATCGTTATCTGTATCCATAAAAACTGTTCCCTTCTGGTTTATATGCCGGATCCGTTTAATCCCTTACAGCCTTAAGGACTTCCTCCTTATGAGATTTAACAGCTCTATCGGCAATGTCTTTTAGATTGCTTTTTACCTTATCCGGCACCGGCAAATCCGGCACCTTGGGTAGTAACTTTTCAAGGTCACCAACAGGGACCAGTTCAAGACGGAATGACAGATCTTCCGCCCTGCCTGCCGGCAAATTTTCACCTAATACACCAGCGAGATCATCCCTTCTGTCTAAGGTATTTAAGAAACTCATAATTTCATCAAGAGCGAATTTCTCTTTAAACTGACGAATCTCCTCGTCAACAACCCGGGCCTCATCCAGTACATCATCCAGCTTTTCTCTGTACTCAATAGTGTCCTGATAAAGCCTTTCATAACTGTCTAAAAGCAGATTGGCAAATTTGGAATGGGCCAACCAACCATGGAGTTCCATGTTCTTAAGAAGCCGTTCCCTGATCGTGCCTGACTCCACTGTATACTGATCGAAAAATGGACGGCCTTCCCAACCAGTAAGCCTTAGAAATTCGTCAATCAGGTTCAAGCTCTGTATAAGGACATATATTCTGGCCATGTCCCTCCCTACCTTTTGTTCATATAGGAAGCAAAGATCAGGGATCATGGCATCAAGGGCCTGTCTGTCTTCCTCTATGGTTTTTCTATAGCCGAAGTACCTCTCTGCTATTTCTCTCTTTATCTGATATGTTAACGCCTTTCCTATATCTTGTTCCATACTATTGCCTCTCCCTAAAACAGGATTACACTGTAAAAAGTCATGAAATATGCAAAAATTCGGAACGACTATGAAAATGGTTAAAATCTAATATTTTTTGCCCATCATTATGAATAAAATAATACATAGTTTTCCATTTGCTATTGTTTTAGCTCTTCTTGCGTGTACGTACCTGTCCGGTTGCGCTGGAAAACCAAAAAGGCCACCAAGTGTACAACCTGGTCCAGGGATCGCAACCGGAGACATATTGGATGCTATAAGCTTACAGGCAAATCAGCTCATCAGCCTTAAGGCCCGGGTCAAATTGAAACTTACTATCCATGATAAAGCTCAGCCTGAAATCAAGGGCCGGCTTATGTGGACAAGGACGCATCAAGGGGAACTTGCCAGGGTGACAGGTCATGGTCCATTTGGCGTAACCGTCTTTGATTGCCTAGTTGCGAAAAAAGCCTTTTATCTTTTCATACCATCCCATAATGCAGTATATGTTACCGATATTAATGACAAGCTTAGAAATGGCAAAGAGATATCGTCTCTTATTAACGAGGCGTCATGGCTGTTAAATCCATGGAGTGTGGTTGAGACGCAAAATGTTGAAGTAGCTCCATGTAAGGAAGAGAGAAACTTTAAAAATTATGGAAACCCAGTTTGTATCAGCTTTTCCAATCAAGGAGGGCCGAGATGGGCAAAGTTCGACAGACAAACGCTATCACCTATCTCTTTAGAGAATCCCGAACTCAAAATTTTTTACGATGACCCCGTATTACTGGAAGATTGCGCCCCTTATCCGAGCAAAATCCGGATGAAACTCAAAGAACTGGATCTGGAAATTAAAATTACCCTCAAAGACATACAACCAGGCTCATTGACACCGGAAGATCCGGTATTTGACCCAACACCATACTTCAGTCAACCCTTGCGTCCTCTCATGCTACTGCTGGATCCACTCCGTTATCAAACATATTAAGGAATGTACAATAAATAACTTGATAGTATAGGAATTTCCAGTTTCGACATCAGTACTCAATTCTATAATGCATCCTTTTTGGGAATAAGTATAAACCGGCAAATGAAGGATGTCCCTCCTACTCGACTTTGGCCATTTTGTGATAGCCTGTTGATGAGGCGCGGCTATTTTTTTTAAATTTATCTCGTAGGCAGACACTGTTGCGAAAGTTTGTTATAGACAATCCGAGCAATCCTTGCTAATAGCA
>JAYEMY010000304.1:0-2000 GCA_034718455.1 Thermodesulfobacteriota bacterium | reverse complement strand
GTGGTTTGTATCCCAAATTGGGGCACTCCTCCCTGCCCGTGTTCCAGGTACCCTCTACTGAATCCAATTCATAGAAGCAACCGTTGCTGGCATTGTCATAGCGAACATCGTCAAAGATGAAGAATTCGGCCTCAGGCCCAAAGTACGCTGTGTCGCCAATGCCTGTGCCCTTGAGATAGGCTTCGGCTTTTTTTGCTATATTTCTGGGGTCCCTGGAATATGGCTCTCTGGTGATAGGATCTACGATGTCCCCGATCAAAACCAGTGTTGGTTCTGCGAAAAATGGATCTATCTGGGCCGTGGTTGAATCCGGGACAACGAGCATGTCACTGGCATGGATTGGCTGCCATCCGCGGATGCTCGAGCCGTCAAAGCCAAAGCCGTCTTCAAAACTGGTTTCATCCAGCTCGCTTAAAGGTACTGTGAAGTGCTGCCACAATCCAAGAAAGTCAAGGAAGCGAAGGTCCACTACCTTGAGATCCTTCTCCTTGGCCATGTCCAATACCTGTTTTGGTGTCATAAGATACTTCTCCTTTTGTATAGTTGATTTCGTTGAAAAAACTTTTCTAAGGTTATTTCCTTTCTTAAATTCAAAATTCAAAATTGTGTCTGAACGGTCTTTCTGTTCAGACACTAAATAGCATCCTTGCCATGTTCACCAGTCCTGACCCTTACGACCTCTTCGATAGGAAGCACGAAGATTTTTCCGTCTCCGATCTTCCCTGTATAGGCAGATTCCTTGATTTTTGCCACCACCTGGTCTACTTGAGCTGCATCTACGATTATCTCAAGTTTGACTTTGGGGATAAAATCTACCACGTATTCTGCACCTCTATAGATCTCTTTATGCCCCTTCTGACGACCATAGCCCTTGACTTCGGAAATCGTCATTCCCTTGATGCCGATCTCGTTCAGGGCCTCCTTTACGTCGTCCAGCTTGAAGGGCTTTACGATTGCTTCTATTTTCTTCATAGATTCCTCCTTAATCAGGCATATAAGGACGAACAGAATGCGCCATGCATTTTTTTGTCCATCCTGAATTAGCGATTAGCCTTTCGCGGTTAGCTATTAGTTTAATGATTATCGGTCTGCCGTCCTGACAAGCAGGATGTTTTACTATTACAAACTTTCACTTTGTTGGATGCAGATTCGCTGTCCCCTTTGGGGATTCAACAGGGTGAACCGTGTGCTGAGTGATATCCAGCCCCTGGACTTCTTCTTCTGTGGTTACCCTAAGGCCTACTGTCACATCAATAATCTTGAGAATTATTAGACTGCCGCTAAACGAATATGCCATGGTTGCTCCAACCCCTGTTGCCTGAATAACAAACTGGTGGGGATTTCCAAAGAACAAACCGTTTACATCACCGGGATTCACTGCAAGAGAAGCGAAAAGGCCTGTGGCCAAAGCACCCCATATTCCTCCGATACCATGTATTCCCACCACGTCAAGGGCATCATCGTAGCCAAGCCTGGATTTGACCAACACAGCCAGATAACATAGCACACCAGCTACGAGGCCGATAATTACGGCCGATACCGGACCTACAAACCCTGCAAAAGCCTGTCGGCTGCAAGGGCACTGCCCGCGTTAAACCCAAACCAGCCAAACCACAGTATGCCTGTCCCCAGAACAGTCATTGGCAGGTTGTGGGGATGAAAAGGCTCACGCCCCCATCCCTTTCTCTTGCCTATTATCATGGCTGCCACCAAGGCTGCAAAGCCGCAATTGATATGAATAACAGTTCCCCCGGCAAAGTCCAGGGCCCCCAAACTTCCATTCCACAAGCCATCCGCTTCCCCAGACCCAGTGACAGATCGGCATGTAGATCAAAAAACTCCACCGCACGGTAAATATCAAAAAGGCAGAGAATTTGATGCTCTTCCGCTATCACTTTGATTTAGAAATATGCTTTATTTGCAATAGGTTATAAATAGACCCTTGATTCGCTTAATCAAGTAGATTGGGTTGAGAGACGGAGCCCCGAAACCCAACAATA
>JAYEMY010000303.1:0-2010 GCA_034718455.1 Thermodesulfobacteriota bacterium | reverse complement strand
GCAAAGGTAATTGCACTTAAAGGTAAAAAACTCTCAATTCCTGACGGGGAAAAAGCCCAGGAGATAGTAAGAGACCTCAAAACGGCTGATTTCAGGGTTAAAAAGGTTGAGACTAAAGAGAGAAAGAGATACCCATCACCTCCATTTATTACCAGCACAATGCAGCAAGAAGCAGCCCGTAAACATCGGTTTTCTGCTAAAAAAACCATGATGCTGGCCCAGAGGCTTTACGAGGGTGTTGATTTGGGAGATGAAGGTCCGGTTGGGCTCATAACTTATATGAGGACCGACTCTACCAGGGTGGCCAAGGAGGCGGTAAAGGAGGCCAGGACCCTTATTGATGGGAGGTTTGGCAAAGACTTTGTGCCGCAAAGGGCACCGGTTTATAAACGGGGCAAGATGGCCCAGGATGCCCATGAGGCAATCAGGCCCACTTCGATTACCAGAACTCCCGAGGATGTTGCGCCCTATCTGGATAAGGCCGCTTTGGCTCTATACAACCTTATCTGGAAACGCTTTATTGCCTCCCAGATGAGTCCTGCAATATTGGATCAGACCCGTGTGGACATAGATGCCGGCCTGTATCTGCTCAGGGTTGTAGGAACCGTTGTCCGTTTTCCAGGTTTTACTATCCTGTATTCAGAGACAAAAGATGAGTCCCAAGAGAAGGGACGGAACAGTTCGGATAAGGCAAAGCCGGAGCTTCCCGTTCTGGCAAAAGATGATCTCCTGAAACTCCTGGGAATTGAACCTAAGCAACATTTTACCCAGCCTCCGCCCAGGTATTCCGAGGCAAGCCTTATAAAAACTTTGGAGGAAGAAGGAATAGGAAGACCCAGTACTTACGCTAACATTCTTTCTACTATTCAGGGAAAAGAATACGTGCGTCTTGAAAAACGGTATTTTTATCCCTCTGCGCTTGGTTTCGTAGTGACAGACCTGCTTGTTATGCATTTTCCGGAAATCCTTAATTCAAAATTTACTGCCGCTATGGAAAAAAATCTTGATGGAGTAGAGGATGGTTCCAATTCCTGGATAAAGGTACTTGAAAAATTTTACGACCCATTCAGCAAAAGCCTTGATCTTGCCAAGGAGGAAATGAAGTCTATCAAAACAAAAGGCGTTTCTACTGATATCAAGTGCGATAAGTGCGGTGCGCCTATGGTTATCAAATACGGTAAGAGTGGTGAGTTTCTTGCCTGCTCTGGATACCCTGAATGTAAGAATACCAAAGACTTTAAAAGGGACGAGAAGGGCCAAATTCAAATTCAGGACCGGGAAATCCCGACTGATAAAATATGTGACCTGTGTGGTCGACCAATGGTTATCAAAAAAGGACGTTTTGGTGAGTTTCTTGCCTGCTCTGGATACCCGGAATGTCGGAACACAAAATCCATTTCTACTGGTATCTCCTGTCCTGAGCCAAGTTGTGATGGTGAGTTGTTCCAGAGGCGTTCCCGTTCCGGCAAGACCTTTTTTGGCTGTAGCCGCTACCCCAAATGCAAATATGCTACATGGGACCGGCCGGTGGCCAAGGAGTGTCCTCTTTGCGGATTCCCAATTCTGGTGGAAAAAAATACAAAGAGCGATGGGAAAATACTCAAATGTCCTGCGAAGGGATGCAAGTATAAGATAGAGCAAGAAGGGGACTGAGCAGAACTCACGAACCAACTGTTCAAGTTTCCGGAGAACCCTGAACCTCTGAATCCCTGAACCTCAAAAAAAATACTTGACACACAGAAAAAGACTGCTAGATTGCTGCACTCATCACGAAACATAATTTTGTGGTGAGCATTGATTGGCGCAAAAAAAAAGCTTGACATTATACCAAAATGGTAGTTAATTCTTGATTCTATTTTTTAACTTCCAACTTGATCTCTGACAACTGAATAGTGTCTGATAAGCGAGCTTTAAGTCATTTCACTTGGTCGCCAAATAGGTGACCAAGACCATTCAGTTTAAAACTGGAGGGTTTGATCCTGGCTCAGAACGAACGCTGGCGGCGTGCTT
>JAYEMY010000302.1:0-2017 GCA_034718455.1 Thermodesulfobacteriota bacterium | reverse complement strand
CCGGAGAAAGGCCCGATTTCTTCGGATCTTGTGCCACGTTTACCTGGACGTACACAGACAATCTCTTTCCTGCCGCCTTTGCGTGGCGATCAAGGACACGGGCCAGCTTCAGATTATCCACAGTTTCGATACAATCAAACAACTGCACTGCCAGCTTGGCCTTATTTGTCTGTAAGTGCCCAATGAAGTGCCAGGTAGTCTCATGATAGAGATTCCCCAGGGACTCAAACTTTTGTGCCGCCTCCTGCACATAGTTTTCCCCAAAAAGCCTTTGGCCTGAGGATATGGCATCACGTATTCTGTCCATAGACACTGTCTTGGTAACAGCGAGAAGGCGCACATCTTCCGGACGCCTGCCGCTCCTTTGTGCGGCCCCGGCTATCCGGAACTTTAGTTCTTGCAGGTTTTGCGTGATCATATGCTCAATTAAATTTCCGTTATTCCGTCATACTACGTTGATAGTTTGTAGTAAAAAAATATTCGCGTTTATTGGCGTTCATTAGCGGTTCGATGACCTACCGCGATTTCCATAACGGTCTCTTAGCTTTAAGACCTCCAGCTCCGCAAGACACTTTATTACCTTATTACCTTATCTACGGGAAGTCCAACTACGTTTAAATACGAACCTTCGATCCGCTCCACCATACGCTAAGAACTAGAGCGCAGGTAGTCTGAAAAGGTCCCGGGCATTGGCGCTTGTACATCGAGCAATCTCCTCTAAAGGCACATCTTTGATCCTGGCGATCTCCTCTGCGACATGGACGACCCGGGCCGGCTCATTCGGCTTGCCGCGGAATGGGACCGGACTTAAAAATGGAGAATCGGTCTCGATGAGCAGACGCTCCAATGGCACATAGCGCACAACCTCTTTAACGACTTCTGCCTTGGAAAAAGTGACAATACCAGTTATGGATATGAAAAGACCCAAATCCAGGACCTTTTTTGCCACCTCCACATCACCGGAGAAACAATGCATCACGCCCCTTAAGGTCCCCGCGGCCTCTTCTCTCAATATTTCAACCGTTTCTACATGTGCATCCCTATTGTGAATTATAATAGGCAGATCAACCTGTCCGGCCATTTGGATCTGTTGGCGAAAGACCTTGCTCTGGATGTCCCTGGGCGAATACTCCTTGACAAAATCAAGCCCTATTTCACCCCAGGCAACCACTTTCGGAATAACGGCAAGCTCCAGAAGCTCTTTATATACCTCATCTGAAGCCCCTTTTGCATCGTGGGGATGAATGCCTACGGCAGCATAAACCTGAGGAAATTGCTCTGCCAGCTCAAGACTCTTTTTTGAACTCGCCAGATCTATTCCTATAGTAATGATCTGGCAAACCCCGGCCTTCTCCGCCCTGCTGATTACCCCGGATTGGTCCTCAGCCAATGGTGAGATGTCAAGATGAGCGTGTGTATCTATGAAATCCAAACCGGGAAAAATATTCATGGCAGTCTCTGACTTAAGTACTCACACTGGGAAGGGTAATACCTACGTTTGTACCCCCAAGTTTGTTTTTCGTCAGGCACATAAACCCGTCATGCAACTCAATTACCCGTTTTGCCAAGCTCAGACCCAGGCCCAGCCCGTGCGTCTTGGTGGTAAAGAAAGGCTCATCCGCCTTGTTCAGGTGCCCCTTAGCCATTCCAAATCCTGTATCTGTTACCTGAATCTCAACATCTCCTTCATGTACGGACACTGAAACTGTCAACGTTCCGCCGTCCGGCATGGCCTCCACAGCATTCTTAAGTATGCTTAAAAAGGCCTGCTGGATGTATATGCGGTCAAGGAAGAGTACCGGCTCAAGATCAGGAAAATCAACATTTAATGTTATGTTGTGTCTATCCAGTTCTGAGTGTAGAAGGGCCAGAGAGGCCTTTATCAGATCGCAAACCCTAACCGGTTCCGGATTCAACTCAGGGATCTTAGCAAAATCAAAAATCGCTGTCAGGGTCTTTTCCACACGCTCACTTTCTCTGACCATGGTTTTGGCATAATTAATTAATTCAGAGTCCT
>JAYEMY010000301.1:0-2022 GCA_034718455.1 Thermodesulfobacteriota bacterium | reverse complement strand
TTGTCAATAGGATTCGCTTTTTGGGACCGCCGTACGATAATGCGGAATTATATTTGGCATATTGATTGCTTGTAATTTAATGGGTTGGGATGAAATTCATAAAGATTACAAAAAATATTTTTATAATTGGCCTTATGATACTTGTTTGTTGGATCTCCCCTGTATTCGCGGAGGATGATTACGAACAAGGCATAGACCCGATTCAGGCCGCAGAGTCTGAGATACTGGCCAGGCTGAACCTGGCACGCAGTAATCCTTGGGCAGAGGCGGAACGTTTGGGTCTGGATCCCGAAGTTCTCAGGACGGAGTTGGTGTCAGAAAAAATGGCTGTGCGGTGGGACCAGGGCCTGTGGCCGCTGGCTCCGAATGCGGCCCTAACCGATTCGGCCAGGCGGCACTGTGAGGATATGATTGAGCGTAGTTATTTTTTGCATGTAACACCTGAGGGCCTCACCCCTGAGGACCGGATACTCGCTGCCAGGTATTTTGCTGAGATAGTCAGGGAAGATGTGGGGGCATTAGCTTTTAACAGCTTCCTGGATCCGGGCGAGGCTACTCAGATTTTTATGGACTCCTTACTGAGGGATTCATTGACTCAAAAATTATCCGTTGAAGAATCTACTTTGCTTAATGAAAGGGGTGTGGAGGTTGGAATTGCCCTTTGTGCAGGGGAAACAGTAATAGAAGGTATTGGTAGTATAAATGCATATATCTTATGTATTGTGACTGCGCGGCCAACGACAGGATGGCATCCCATACAATGTGGACATGTTTGTGCCGATGTAAACAGTAATGGCTGGTGCGAGCCTGACGAGTGCCTGCCGGATGTAAGCCTGAATATGCTCAATAAGGGAACGCTTGCAGTTAGTAATGCCCATGGTGCATACTGTTTTGCAAGACCGGGTGGATGGTGGGTGTTGGAGGTTTTAGGAGAGTACTTTCAACAGTCATGGCTACCGGATGTTGACTGGGTGGATGGCGGTGTTATAGGAAAAGACATTATCTTATCGAAAGTTGACTAAAAAATGTGTACTGAATCTTCCATGATCGTCCTAAAAAAGCTTCAAGACCGGTTTAAGTATTACCGTATCGGGACTGCTGTTTTGGTTTTTCTGTTTTGCTGGGATATTGCCGCATTCATCCCCCCTGCCCTGGCTGAAGAAAACAGTAGTGCTCTTATAAAAGGAGAAGGCTTTATAATTACGTCAGAGCATGTAAGACAAGTCAAGAACCTTCTTCCCCCAGGGTTTAAAACGACCAGGGAAGAACTCTTGCGCCTGACCCTTGAACAGCGATTGTTCGGCATGGAAGCGGTGCGGCTCGGGCTCGACAAGGACGAACAGACAGCGGCCCGGCTGCAGATCGCCTATGACAAGATACTGGCTGATGCCTTTTGGAAGAATCATGTGGTGCCGGAAACCGACATCAGTGATGACGTCCTGCTCTCATATTATGAGTCCAATCAGGATAAATTTACAGTCCCTGCGCAGGTACACCTGCTATGGGTGGCATCTTCTGATCTCCAGACCCTGGAGGATATTAACAAGGGTTTGAAAGCAGGTGCGGAATTCAATAAATTGGTCAGGGATGCATCGGTCCACAAAATTCCCCTGGTGAAAGGCCCTCCTTATAGCACAGGGTGGCAACGTCTGGACAAAATGCCAAAGCAGTTGAGGGAGGCTGTTTCCGCGGTCCGAAAAGGTGGCGCTGCCGACCCGGTTTCTTTCGGTGGACTATATTACGTTTTTTATATGGCGGATCAAAAGGACGAAGAGGTACTCCGGTTTTCTGATGTGAAAAAACGCATAAAAGAGTACATGGTTAACAAGAAAAAACGTGAGATCCGTAAGAATATCCTTAAAGAATTAAAGTCACAGCACCAAGTAGCCGATAAATTGTCCAATGCAGAGACGACAAAATGATGTCCAGGGTGTATATGCGCTTTTGGCTGGCTACGGCGCTTTTTTTGGCCGGTGTGGTCCTTGTAGCGTGTTATCCCCGTGTTTCATCCGAGCAGGGCGT